>CAYTQA010000034.1:0-14677 GCA_964439495.1 uncultured Terriglobales bacterium
GGGCTGGAAGTATCGGCTCTCGGCTTCGGCTGCATGGGACTGAGCTTCGGCTACGGCCCTGCGATGGAAAAGAATGAGGCCATCAAGCTGATTCGCGCCGCTTATGACGAGGGTGTGACGTTCTTCGACACCGCCGAAGCATACGGTCCGTTTACCAACGAAGAGCTCCTCGGCGAGGCGCTGGCCCCGGTTCGAGACAAGGTGGTCATCGCAACCAAGTTCGGCTTCAAGAACGGTATCCCCACTCAGGGCTTGGATAGCTCACCGGAACGGATCAGGGCCGTTGCTGAAGATTCGCTGAAACGACTCAGGACTGACGTGATCGATTTGCTCTATCAGCATCGCGTCGATCCGAATGTGCCCCTCGAGGATGTTGCCGGCACCGTGAGAGACCTGATCCAGCAGGGCAAGGTAAAGCACTTCGGCATGTCCGAGGCTGGTGCAGCGAGCATTCGCCGTGCTCACGCGGTGCAGCCGGTAGTCGCGTTGCAGAGCGAGTATTCGCTGTGGTGGCGCGAACCGGAAAAGGAAATCCTTCCGACGCTCGAGGAACTCGGCATCGGATTCGTCCCATTCAGCCCGCTGGGTAAGGGCTTCCTGACGGGAGCAATCTCGGAGAAAACGGAGTTCGACAAGACCGACTTCCGCAATATCGTTCCCCGCTTTTCCGCGGAAGCTCGAAAAGTAAACCAGGCACTGGTGGATCAACTGGGGCAGATCGCGGAACAGAAGAGAGCGACAAAAGCACAGATCGCATTGGCGTGGCTGCTGGCACAGAAGCCTTGGATTGTACCGATCCCTGGAACCACTAAGCTTCATCGGCTGGAAGAGAATCTTGGCGGCGCAAGCGTAGAACTGACACCGGATGACCTGAAGGCCATTCACAATGCCATCTCGGCGATCGATGTGCAGGGAGACAGATATCCAGCTCAACTTCAGAGCCTTATCAATCGCTAGGAAATAAAGGACGCACACAGCACAAAGGAGAAGTAATGCAAAAGCGTACTCTCGGACACAATCTCGACGTCTCTGCTCTTGGCCTCGGATGCATGGGCATGAGCTCGGCCTACGGGCCGGCAGCCGACAAGGGCGATATGATCCGGCTGATCCGTACTGCCTATGATCTCGGCATCACCCATTTTGATACGGCCGAAGCCTATGGGCCATTCGCGAACGAAGAGCTCGTGGGCGAAGCGCTCCAGCCGATCCGAGACAAGGTAACGATTGCCACCAAGTTTGGCTTCGACATTGATCTTGAAACTGGCAAGCGCACTGGCGGAACCAATAGCCGGCCCGAGCATGTTAAAGCAGTGGCGGACGCCAGCCTGAAGCGTTTGCGGACCGATCATATCGATCTCTTCTATCAGCATCGCGTCGATCCTGACGTGCCGATCGAGGATGTTGCAGGAGCGATTAAGGAGTTGATCTCCGAAGGTAAGGTCAAGCATTTCGGCATGTCGGAAGCAGCCGTTCAGACCATTCGCAGGGCGCACGCGGTCCAGCCCGTCACCGCAGTGCAGAGCGAATACTCGCTGTTCTACCGCGGCCCTGAAGCTGAGCTTCTGCCAGTACTTGATGAGCTTGGTATCGGCTTCGTTCCGTTCAGCCCGCTCGGTGCCGGATTTCTGACAGGCAAGATCGACGAGAACACCAAGTTTGATCCCACTGACTTTCGGAACATGGTGCCGCGCTTCTCGCCCGAGGCTCGCAAGGCCAACATAGTGCTGGTCAATCTGGTCAAGGGCGTCGCGGAACGCAAGGGCGCGACGCCGGCGCAAGTCGCGCTCGCCTGGCTGCTGGCGCAGAAGACGTGGATCGTTCCGATCCCGGGAACGACCAAGCTGCACCGGCTTGAGGAAAATCTCGGGGCAGTGAATGTTGAGTTGACCAAGCCTGACCTCAAGGAGATCGACGAGGCTTCCTCCAGTCTGAAGCTCGAAGGAGCCCGCCTTCCTGAAGCCATGTTGAAGATGACCGGACGCTGAGAGCTGAATTGGAGTGAGAGAAGGAAAGGACACCATGAAGATCGATGGAAGACACTCAATGAGCAGGCATCATCACAAGCCATTCGTCGCACTCTCCCTGATTGCAGCTTGTGTAATGACTGTGGCCAATGCTCAGGAGATCAACAACGGCAAACCTGAGCAGATGGCAACGCCTGCCGTAGCCCCAAAGGTCATCAATATCTGGCCGGGCGTCGCTCCTGGCTCAGAGCAGTGGAAGCAGAAGGAAGCCACGATCAGTGCCGGGCCGATGCAGTCCATCGTCAATGTGACGGCACCGACTCTGAGAGCTTACCTGCCCGATCCGGCCAAAGCGACAGGCACCGCCGTCATTATCGCCCCAGGCGGAGGCTTCATCTTCCTCGGCACGGATACACACGAAATAGCGGAATGGCTCGCGGCCCGTGGCATTGCGGGATTCGTCTTGAAGTACCGGACGGCTCCTCTCCAAGGCGAAACTGATGCGCAGTTAGGTCAGGCCGGTGGCGCGCGCTTCCGCGCGCAGTTGAACAACCATGCCTTGATCTTAGAGGACGGGAAGCCCGGTATCGCCGACGGCATCCAGGCCATCAAAGTGCTGCGCGAACACGCCCAAGAATTTGGCATCTCTCCGGATCGAATCGTCTTTATGGGATTTTCAGCCGGCGGGATGATCACCGAGTATACGGCCGTCAACCCGGATGCGAGCGCACGGCCCAACTACGCCTCTCCTATGTATGGTGCGCCTTTCCCCAACGTGCCTCCGATTCCCAAAGGAGTGCCGCCCGTCTTCATGGAAATGGCTCAGGACGACAACCTTGCCGGTCCCCAAATCGTTGCTTTCTACGATGCCATGAAGGTCGCCGGATACAAACCGGAATTCCACATCTATGAACACGGTGGGCATGGTTGGAGCATGCGCAAGCAAGGCACAACGAGCGATCACTGGCTCGACGAGTTTTACTGGTGGCTGGAAACACATGGGCTAACAAAGCCCGGCAAATAACCCTAGCCGAAACTTGCTGAAAAGCTTCAGTGATGTCGAGTTGCAGCACCGTCGAATAAAAAGTACCGAGGAGAAGATAAGACATGAGAACAAAACTTCTGGTCATCGTTTTCGCGGCGAGCTCTCTATTCAGCTTCCGAGCTCAAGCACAAACAGCGGGTTCAGATTTTCCGAAAGGTGAACTGTCCACCACCAAGAATCACACGGGAAATATATGGCTCAGTGAGCTAAACGTAGGAGACAGCACCTTCGATCCGAGCATTGCCATGGCAACCTATGATGCCGGCGCAAAGCTGGACTGGCATATTCATCCAGGGGGTCAAGTTCTGCTCATCACCGAAGGCACCGGCTACTATCAGGAAAGGGGAAAGCCGAAACGAATCGTTCACAAGGGAGATGTAATTAAATGCCTTCCGGGCGTAGAACATTGGCACGGCGCAACACCGGGAAGTAGCTTTGCCTATATAGCGGTTACACCGACTCACAAGGGAAAGACAATTTGGTTAGAGCCTGTTACCGATAAAGACTATAACAGCTTAAAATAAGAGATTTGTAGCTAACCACACGTCGAAGGTTTATCTCGGAAGAGAAGCTGGACTAAACTGCTGCAAGAACCATCCCGGTTCTGGAGAGCAGATTCATCTTGCGTGGAATTCTTGGGCGCGGGGTCACGCTCCGGATCCTTGATCGCCATGTGCTTGGGATCGTAATCGCAGTCCTCCGGTTACATAAACGCAAAGGCAATATAATACAGCTTATGTTCCTAAGAACATAAACCGTGATATGTAAAGAACTCTTTGCCCCGATCATTAATATGTCTGTCCTTATAACATTCGCGCCAATCTGCGGGGTTGGCAGTTCTGCTATGCATACGAGGTAACCGCTCCAATATTACGTTCCCGCCGTTCGCGCGTGATGCGTTCCAGATATCCACTCTCGCAAAATGCCTGAAGAGGGTCCTCGGGAAGTCCACGCATTCTTCGCCATTCCCGGACTAGCGGGCGCACATCATTCCAGAACGCGCCGCGCAGGCACTCCTCCGCTTCAACCAGCGAGCAGGCCTCCTGAAGACCGGCCAGGCGCTCATGGTCCACAAGGGCCGCTCTGGCATAGAGCTCCTGCGCCACGCAGACCGTCTGGATAGAAGCTTCAATCTTGCCCTTAAGATTGTGGCTCTGGTCGATCATGAAGGCCACATCCGCCGCAAATCCGAACTCCCACTGATGCATGAGAATTTCATGAAAGATGCGGAAGACCTGGTAAGGATCGATCGAGCCAAGCGTGAGATCGTCATCCGCGTACCGGCGATCGTTGAAGTGAAAGCCGCCGAGCATGTTGTGATGCAGCAGCCACGCCACGATCTGCTCGATGTTCTGGGATTGGTAGTGGTGTCCGGTATCGACCAATACAAAAGCCTGCGGTCCCGCGCCTTTCGCAAGAAGAAATGCCATGCCCCAGTCCGCGATATCGGTGTGATAAAAAGCTGGCTCGAAGGGTTTATATTCCACAAGAAGGCGCTGGCCCGGCTTCAAGGCGGAGTGCACCTCCTTTAATCCTTCTTCGAACCATCCGATCCGTTTCCGCATGTTTTGCGTTCCAGGATAGTTCGATCCATCCGCAAACCAGGGAGAAATGTCCCGGCTTCCGAGCGCATCGGCAATGGTTACGCATTCGACAATATGCTTCAGGGCCATGCGCCGGATCTCCGGATCGGGGTTTCCGAGCGAACCATACTTATATTCCTGGTCCTGGAAGATATTTGGATTGATCGATCCGGGGCGGACCCCATATTGATCCGCCAGCTTCCGCACACTGGAAACGTCCTGGAGGCCCTTTGGCAGGTCCCATTGAACATGCAGGGCCATCGTAGGACATGCACCGGTAAGTCCATTCACCTGGGCGGCATCGCTGAACTTTTCTTCAATGCAGGTTGCCGCCCCGGGCTGGATAAACTTGCCGAAACGTGTCCCTGTATTGGCGAAAGCCCACGACGGGAGCTCGATCTTCAGCTTGTCAAGCGCCTCGAATACGGCTTCCGGCTTATGGTTCGCCATGCAATCTCCTGGGAATACTCTATCTCATACCAACAGCGGAGCGGCAGCTTCCGTCTCCGCCGATAAGCAGGGCGCCGGTATGCGGGCCCAGTGTGCAATCGAAAACAGCAACTCGAAAGATTTACTAGATTCAGGCCGGATGTCATCGGGTCTCTGCCCGTGGATCAGGAATAGCATCCTGGTTTGCACCGGTGATAACAATCAGGCGAATGGGGCCAAACAGGCCCGCCGGCATCGGCTGAACTTTATCCATTTCCTGTGCTTCAAAACGCACGCCATAGCGCAGGTCCAGTAAACGGTAATCAGGCAATCGTCGTCCGGCCATGTAATTTAAAGCGAGGTTGGCGACCTCGATCCGTATCCCGTTCTCGCCCGCATGCAGCAACGCAGTCACATCCAATGAGTACGGTGGACACCACAGTGATCCTGCGCGGTGGCCGTTTACGTAGACCATGGCGGCTTCATGTATGGGCGTCTCCAGCCAGGCCTGCATGCCTGCCTTTAATGGTTGCGGCGTCAGTGGCTTGCCCTCTCCGAAGTCGAGATGCACGGAAGTTCCGGCATGAAGCATGGCTTCGGGAATGGTCACGGCTTTTTCATATGTCGCCTGCCCAGAGAAGTAGCGGGTCTCCTCGTCATCGGTCCAGGAGCGAAGTTGATCCATGATCTCCGTCTTCGTGCTTTTCCCGAAAGTTACGCGCCAATTTCGGCTGAGGTCGAGCACGATTGAAGGGGAGGATTCGCGCGGCGGCGGCGTGGACTTATGCCGGGAAAATACGAGGAAGCGCGAGGCGTATGGCTCCATATCGAGCGATACGGTGGTCCCTGTGCTGGTATATTCCTTCACCAGCGCCGCAACGACATTCCCGGTGACAGGGTCCCACCATTCCGGCTGCAATCCAGTCACACGGAAGGTCGCATTTACGGTTTGCCGCGTATTCGCAGTGTTGGCGAGGAAGTAGACGTCCTCCTCTGGTAGCTTGCGATGGACGAAGCCGACGTCCGGTGCTGCCGGCGATAGCGACACATCGGGGGCGAGGGCGTGCGACAAAGCCTCGCCGATCTTGGTTTCATCGGGAACAAAACGCGCCGGAGCGGAGGCGCCCCGGAAAAGCCGTTGCGTGATCTCTCGAACTAGCGCGTTATCCGCATCGCTTGCCAGAAATCCGGGAGACGCGCTGGGGACCTGGCGAGTGGCGATCAGCGTCCCGCCCGCGCGTACAAACTGCTCGAATTTTCGGTAAGTTTCGGGCGCGATCCTCTCCGCGTTGGGCAGCACAATGATCCGATAGTGGTTACCGCCAAGCGCAAGCGTATTACTCTCAATTCGACCCACGCGCCGCAAGGCGTCTTCATCAAAGAAGTCCAAATTGAATCCCGACTGCAAAATGCTGGAGACAATGCCGGGGCCGATCTGGCTCTGCAAGGTTTCAAACAAATTCACATGGCCAGGGCGGAAGCGCGCCCAGGCGTCATCATTCGGGAGATATACCGCCACATCGTTCGCGGGCTGTCCTTGCCGCAGCATATAGCTGACGCGCTGCAGATAAGTTGTTATATCCGGCATCACCATCCACCACGGGTTCTTTTCGTCAAAGACAGCAGCCGCGTAAAAGCGCCATCCGGGATACTCGACATTCTCGGCCGTGTAGGGCCATCCATGTCCAATCAGTTGATTGATGCCCTCAAGGAAATGGCGGTCGGCCTCCGCTTTCATGTCCAGCGGTGTTGCGCGAAAGACCGGGGAGTGCAGCCAGGTCCAGGTTTCCGAGGAGGTGACTGGAACCCCATAAAGATGACTCGCGGAAGAGGCCCAGCGCGTGGCCGAGAGGGATTGCCACTGTGCTCCTTCTCCCTCCGGCAAATCCGCGAATGAGCTGCTCGACAGTTCAGCCGGCGGAATGCCGTAGCCCTGCATCCGGAACTTTGTTCGGTTGCGCGTGGCCCATTCGTGTATGGGAGAAGCGAAGCGCTCATTGAAAAGTTCGGTTAGCGTCTCTCCCCAGTCATGACGAATTTCTCCGGCCTTTGCGCCGGCATCGCCGAGCAGCGCCGGAAGATGCGGCCGCAGATCGTAGCCCCGGCGCCTCTGGAACTCCTGGAGAAAATCTCCAGTCCAGTCTGAGCCGTAAACCTCCAGGCTGTCGCAGAAGATTGAATACGGAGGGTCTGACGGAAACGCCTGCATCAGGCGGTCCCCGACGCGCTGCAGGTAATGGTTGACGGCAGCTTTGTCGTAGTGGTCGATCACAAACCCTTCCGCGCCTATCGCCGCCCGTTTCACCTGCATCCCCGTCCGGCTCGCTATAAAGAAGAGAACTTCGCGCCTTTCGGCGAGGCCGCTGGGCAGGAGGAGCATTCCCTCGCGAATGTCAGTCAATTCGCGAAACTCCCCCTCGGATTGCATCGCGGTCGAGGGAGCAAGGAAGACCGCCAGCAACTCTTCACCCGCCACCAGATTCGGCAAAGCAACACTCATGGAGGGTGGATCGACCTTCACGCGCAATATCCGGAGAGAGCCTGCGGCTTCGGTGATCGGGACCTGCTGTCCTCCATAGGGCCATCCACTGCCGAGCGTCAGATCCATGCGCAATCCAAGCTCTTTCGCTTTGTCGGATGCAAAATGCAGAGAGTCGATAAATTCATCGGACAAATAGGGCAGGTTCTTGAAGTTATGTTGCGGATCATCGAGCGCCAGAGGATAGACGGGCTGCACCTCAAAGCCCCCGATTCCGCCCTGCTTCATGGTCCTCATTTCGTGCTCGAGTTCCGGCTTGTCCACCGCTGGACCGAACCACCACCAGCGCATCATGATGCGGGCGTCGTCGGGCGGTTCGCGAAAGAGCTGCTGCAATTGAGTGACGGAGATACTCGATTGCGTTGAGGGACTGGAGGTCGATTGGGCGCTCACAAAGAGCGGGGCCCACGCAATACACAACCATAAACACGCCTGGCCGCCCGCGCGTGCCCGCACTCTTGCTGACAAGAATGACGAATTCCTTTGCATCATTGCTCTCTCCCTCGGGCAACTACGGCAGCGTTGGAATCGGATACGCAGGCTTCCGCACCTCAATAACGGCTGCAACGTCGGAAAGTCCTTCGGAACGGGCGACGAAGTGAATGCTTCCCGCCTGCCGCGCCGATTGCACAATCGCCAGCACCCGCCCGCCTCGCAACTCTCGCTGGTTTGATTTAAATGCTTCGGGGCTGTCGAGATCGGCATTATCGACCCCCGCCAGGGATCCCGGTCCGGTCACTTCGAAATGCACAAGGTTTCTTGCTCCGGGCACGACGTTATCGGCGGCATCAACTGCTTCTACCTCGATATATGCGAGGTCCTGTCCTGTTGCTTCGAGCCTGCTTCGATCCGGCAGGAGCTTCAGTCGGACTGGCTCAGCCGCGGTTTGCAACTCGCTTGTAGCGACGACTTTTCCCTCCGCTCTAGCCAGCGCACGGAGCACTCCGGGCTGATTGGGTACGTCCCAAAGAATAATGTGGTCCGCGTAATCTTTCGTTTGCCTCTTGCCCAGCGACTTTCCGTTCAGGACCAGTTCGACGCAGGGCGCATTCGAAAAGGTATACACGCGCAGAGTAGGCAGATCTTTTGGGAAGTTCCAGTCGGAGCGCAGTCCCAGGAAATTTCCGCCCGCATCGCGCTTGGGCTGGTTTCTAAACCCAGGATCATCCACCGCGATCCACACCATTGGATCATCGCTGTACAAGCTCTGAATGAAATAAGAGAACGGCTTTCTCCTCCCGGTCATGGAGACCAGGGTTGTGCGGTACCCTTTGCTCGGCCAACCACCGGATTCCCCCAGATAATCGATGCCCGCCCATATGAACTGGCCGGCAACATAAGGATAGTACTGGCCCGTCTTGTAGTCGCGCGTGCCCCACCACTGGTTTCCGGAACTGTCGTTTGGATCTCGCGGCGCATTCAGGTCTAGCTGATGAAGATGCACCTCGCTGCCAAGGAGGACCTGGCCGGGGTGCTGCTCATGATCGCGCGGGTAGAATCGCGTCTGGTAATTCATGCTGATCACGTCCATGGAGCTGGCGATTTTGGGAAGCGGAGCATCGCGCTCTCCCTTGTTGTTGCGAACCGGGTGGAGCGCCGCAGTGACGGGACGAGTGGGGTCGAGCTCATGCACGAAGCTCTGCATCGCTTGATAGAGAAGCCCGCCTTCACGCATGTACATATGTGGAGTCATTTCGTTTCCAACACTCCAGATGAAAATGCTGGGGTGATTGCGATCGCGCTCGACCATGGCGTGGAGATCGTTTTTCCAACCCGTGCCGTCAGGCAGAAATCCATACCACTTATCGAAGGCTTCATCGAAGACAAGCAGGCCCATGCGATCGGCAAGATCCAGCAGTTCCGGAGCATGTGGGTCGTGGGCCAGCCGGATGGCATTCACTCCAATGGTCTTCAACACCTTCAGGCGGCGTTTGTACCCTGCATCCAGCGATGCCGTGCCTAATGCGCCGAGATCATCGTGGAGACACACGCCCTTGATGATTACGCGCTTCCCATTGAGCACAAATCCATTCTTGACATCGAAATGCATGGTCCGAATGCCAAACGGTGTCTCATAACTATCCGATGTGCCCGCTTCATCGCGTATTTCCGTATGAGCGTGATACATGACGGGCGTTGTCAGGGTCCACAATCGAGGACTGGGAATGGTGGCCTCCTGTATCGTAATCGTTTTCGCGCGCGCAGGTACCTGGATTGTAGAAGAGCGCACGTCCACTTCCCTGTTCGCTTCATCGGCGATTTGGGTAACGAGGGTCGCTGTGCGCGTTTCGTCGGAATCATTGCGGACCGTGGTCTGTATCCTGACCTGTGCCCGTGCGCTATTGATTTGTGGCGTGGTGATGTATGTCCCCCAATGGGCGACGTGCAAGGGGGGCGTCGCGATGAGCCACACATGCCGGTAGATCCCGCTTCCCGTGTACCAGCGGCTGGCCTGCTTTAGATTGTCCACTCGAACAGCGATGACGTTGTCGCGATCGAAACGAATCCACGCTGTCAAATCGCACTCGAAGCCGATATACCCATATTCGTTATGGCCGACCTTCTGCCCATTCAACCAAACATCCGCATGATTAAAGACGCCATCGAAATCGAGGAGCACTCGTTTTCCACGGAGCTCTTGCGGGACGCGGAAGGACTTGCGATACTAGCCAATGCCGATTGGCGCATAACCTCCAGCGGAGCCGGAAGGACTTTGCTCTGTCCATGGGCCCTCAATGCTCCAGTCATGCGGAATATCCAGCTTTCGCCACGCGCTGTCGTCGAAGTTCGCCTTTTCAGCCAGGGACGGATCACCGAGCGTAAACGTCCATCCAAAATCCATCCGATAATACTGACGGCCAGACTGCGCCTGCGCCTGCGACATCAACCCAAGCAGGACAACGAGCACAATAAAAATTTGTTTGCTTCGGCTGTGTCTGATCATGTCAGCGTTTTCCAGCCGTTGGGTCGGGCCAATTGTCGGTGCGGAATGGGGCCGCAGGGAGGCCGGCGTCGTTAGTCAGGTTGGGATTATGAGGATTGCTGTTGAACGCATATCGCACCGCTTCCGGATGTGGGACCACATCAGACCAGGCGACAACGCGGTCGCGCCCCTTGATCTTTGCCTTTGCCCAGTGCCACTGATGGTCTGCGCCGGCGATGACGAATTCCTCCAGTCGATTGCCACCGCGAACCCTGAGACCCTTGCCAGTTTCATCGAAGCGAAGGACCATTTTGGATCCCTTTCGTTGTACATCATGGAACATCGGTCCAGAGGGGGTGATCTTGGCGCCATAAACGCTGGCAAGCGCCCAGAGCGCCATACGTTTACCGACGTCCAGCTTGTCCTTAGGATGGATGTCATGTGCTTCGCCAATGTCGATGGTTACGATCAGGCCGCTGTTGCGCGTTGCCAGGGCCGTGCGACGCTGCGCTTCCCGAAGAAAACTCCACGGTTCATCGGCGGGTAGGGGCTTCGGGTCTCGATAATTTGGTAATTGAACAATTCCGAACGGGAAGTCCCCTTCTCCCCAGCGCTCGCGCCATGCGCGAATCATGGTAGGCAGCAGGATGCCGTACTGCTCCGCCCTTTCTTCATTGGACTCACCCTGATACCAGATGGCGCCCCGAATGGAAAACGGTATGAGTGGCGCGATCATGCGATCGTAAATAGAAGCGGCGATACGATATTCGCGCAGAGCATCGGGCACGGCTGGCTGGCGCGCCGGATGGAGACCCTCGGCCTTTGCTTTTTGCTCTGCCGCCTTCCATTCATTGAGCTTTTGGTCGTACTCTGCTTTCACGCGGGAACGCTCCTCGTCCCAGATCTTCGTCCGTTCCACACAAGGTCTTAAATCCGGAGAGGCGAGCAGGTATTCCACTGGCGTCCAGGCCTCCGCCTGCGAGCCACCAAAGGAAGAATTGATAATGCCGATGGGAATGTGCAGCGACTGATGCAACTCAATGGCAAAGTAATAGCCCGCGGCAGAGAAGTCTTTTACCGAAGCCGGCGAGACCGGCATCCAAACTCCCAGAGCACCGGGCTCATGCTGAAATGCGACCTTGCGGTTAACATTGAACAACCGGACCTCGGCTTCGTTCGCGGCCGCCACCACGGAATCACCGTTCGCAGTCTCCGGCAACGTAAGCTGCATATTGGACTGGCCGGCCACCAGCCACACCTCGCCTACCAGAACACCGTGCAATGTGATCCTGTTCTTGCCGCTGACCACCATGGCGCGGCCAGTGTCGTCGGCACGCATCGGGCCCAATTGCACTCGCCATTTGCCATCCGTCGCGGCAGTCGCGATCTTGGTCTGCCCTGCGAACTCCACCGTGACTTTCTCGCCGGGATCGGCAAAGCCCCAAATTGGGACCTCACGATCGCGCTGCAGCACCATTGAGTCGCTGATTACATCGGGAAGCTTGACCTCGGCCTGAAGAAATTCAGCGGCGGCCGCCAACGTAATAAGCAGGATTGCCGCATTCAGACTCCGAATGCCCAGGTTTTTGTCCAGCAATTTTGCGCGGGTCACCTGAAACAGCCCAGAGCGAAGCGTCACTGCATGGCCCCATTCTGTTTATTTTCGTCGAACCACTTCCTGACTTCCGCATCGAGCGCCTTCAGATCTGGTTTTTTTTGAGCTATTTCCCGTGATTCCTGCCACTGCTGGTTGAGATCGCCCAAATCAAGGTTGGAGCCGGCGCGAATAAACAGAGGTAGCTGGTGCAGTTCCGCACTTACGGTAATGCTTTGGCCGCCATCATAGACCTTGGTGGGATTCCAGGCGTCTCGCCATCGTGATCCGGCGGGAAGGTAGACCTGCTTGGCGCGCGACCCCTTTTTCCATATCGGCGAAATCAGCACGTCAGGGCCGTAGAGATATGTTTCCCAGTTGGTCCACGCTGCGGCGGAATGTGGATCGACCATAAACAGGGAACGAATTATTGGCAGCCCGGTCTCGTGGGCCATCTTGGCCTGCTCATAGCTATAGCTGGCGAGGCGCTGATGAATACGAGCGTAGAATCGCCAGATGGCAATCAACTCTGCGTCATAACCAGGCTGCCGGGGCAGGTTCCAGAAACCGACATTGCGTGTGGGGCCAACTTCCATGATGGGAGTGAAGGCGCTGAACTCAAGCCATCGCCCGCAGACTTCCTGATCCAGCGTTTGCTGATTGTATCCGCAGCTATCGGACCCCCAATTGGGATAGCCCATGGCGGCGGCCCGCTGTACACCGATAATGGACGCGCGCAGCCCCTCTTCCGTGCCGCCAATATCGCCTCCCCAGAACACCCCATAACGGGAACTTCCGGTGAAGGCGGCGCGCGGCATCAGAACAAAATCACCATCAGGCCTGAATTTCTTCGCAATATCATAGGCCGCTTTCAGATATAGCACTGGATAAGCATTGCGTTGTTCGCGCAGGGAGCGCCCGTCGAATACACTGTACGGGCCTCCATCCGGAATGTTTTCCTCCGAGCGGTCGAGCTTGAATCCGGCGACTCCGGCCTTGAGCAGTTTGGCAACTCCGTTCTGCCAGTATTGTCTCGCGTCAGGATTCGTGAAATCGACCAGCGGATAATTGTTTCTTTGCGGCGGCTGGCCAGCAAGATTGTAGTGCTTTCGGAGCGCCTCTTGTTCCATCTTTCCCTGGAAGAAGGGACCTATCCATAAGAGCAGTTGCGTGTGCTGCTGGTTTAGCCAGCGAACCATCGATTCAAAATTTGGCAAACGATTTTGGTCGATTTCGAAATCGTCGTAGCCGAGACGTCCCGGGCCCCAGGGCCGATCGATCCAATACACTCCATTGGGAATCCCGAATGCGCGCATCATCAGCACATCTTCCATGACCTCGGAATTGAAGGGACCAGTGACGGGGGTGCCATCGTAATAAGCTGAGCGTTCTGTGTGCTCATCTCGCCAACGCCACGGAAAGTACATCCATTGCGGAGGCAACAACGGAGGGCCGGCATCCATGGCATGCGCGCGGACCAGGGATGCGGGATCGCCCGCGGTGTAAACCTTCATCTCGAAATTCGGCCCTTCGAATTCGACCTTCACGCGCGCGGGATCGCTGGCGGCAAAATCAAAGATCCCAGGCCAGGTACCCTTGACGAATAATGCATAACCGCGAGACGAAAGATAAAAGGGAGCATAGACCGACGTAGTCGGCTTGAGCAGCATGTCGATCTTCTGGCCATGCAGGTCCATGCCGTGGCTTTGGCCCGGGGCCCACGATATCTGCTGCGGTCCATCGACAACGCGCTCCATAATGCCGGTGAAATATTCATCGCCGCCGGCATCGAGAGCCAGACCCCATCGAACTATGTCTCCGGATGGTTCAGCGCTCAGACCCACATTGAAATCTTTGCCTTCCAGGGTAATTGCCAGCCGCACTCTGCGACCATCGGGCATTCTTACCTGCCCAGCGCTAACAAGCTGCTCCGGAAGGACAAATCGCCCTTTATCCGTTTCGAAAAACAGACTATCGAGAATGAGCTCTCCGGCATGACCACCTTTTGCCGCAGCCGCCAGATAGCTCGAACGCAGCAAAATCTTTGCTCCTGTGGTTTGGCCGGCTGCAAACATCCCGGACCACGAAATAGCGATTAAGCAAATAAGCGCCGTTCTTGCCCGCGTGGCCCATGATTTTACCAGCAGCTTCACTATCAATTCCCTCCGCCCCGGAGAAGACTACATCAGCACGGGAGCGGACAAATAGTTTACTGCCTGGTTTCGCATTGCGAAACCAGGCACTCATCCGCCATCTGTTCGTAAATGTAGCGTGGCAGGGAGATTGACGCGGACCAGAGCGATCTGGTTGGAATCCTAGAGGCCTGGGCCATAGTTTCGCATTGTGCAATGTTCAATGGTCGCCTTTCGTGATACAGTGTTGTGGCTTATGGCGACTGGCCTCCATTCTCGCGATCCTTACCTGGTCAAATCGGTTGTGCATTCCTCGAAACTGCTTACCGCGTTTCAAACTACGGGCGAAGCGCTCCCACTCAAGGAGGTGGCCACACGCTGCGGATTGCCAAAAACGATGGTATTCCGGCTTCTCTATACACTTGAAAAATGCGGGCTGGTGGAGAAAGTTGGCGAGAATCTCTATCA
>CAYTQA010000035.1:0-14626 GCA_964439495.1 uncultured Terriglobales bacterium
CGGCAGTGGACCACATGTGACCATCCCCGGAAACTTCACCGCTATCGTAAAAATTGTCGAGCACCCCGAACTGGCGCGCCAGCTTGTGCTCATTGGGGGTGATCTCTTCGCCGTACATGGTGAGTGAAGGGTCTCCATCGCCCACGCCCAGGTCCCCAAGTATCTGATCATAGGTGCGGTTCTCTTTGAGCACATAGATCACATGACGAATCGGATTGCCTCCCATCCTGAATGCGATCGGACCGATATTGCCGCGCATAAGGTTGCTGGACAGTACATTGTCGGTATACTCGCGCAGATGCTGTTCCAAACCCTGGAGCGGAATACGCGCCACCGAGCCATAGAGCAAAGAAGCTATATAGGGGTGACCGCCATGCCGGGTCCCGACCGATGCCGGAAAAACGGAATTATCAGCTCCGGTGCCGCGCGCCTTTCCCGCCAGGACAAACAGATTTCCCGTCAATACACGCACCGCGGTGGGATACCACTCAGCCGGAATAAACCCAATCGCCCGGTTCTGCTGCGACTTCATATCGAACACCGCGACCGCGTCGGCGCTGGCCTCTGCAGCAAACAGCATGTTGCCATCCTGCGATTGCGCCAGCCCAATTGGATACGTCCCGCCATACTGTTGCCCCGGAAGGCGCGTGCTCAGGAAGCGCGGGAGATCAGGATGCTCGCGGTCCACGACCGCTACTTCATCGGTATTCGCAAGCGCCACATAGAGCCTCCGCTCATCGGGACTGAGGAGCATCGCCGTGGGATGGGAGCCTGCCTGGGAGCTCTCCGCCGGCAAACGCAAACCGATAAAGCGGCGGACCTGCCCCTTCCGCAAATCGAGTTCCGCGACCCGCGAGGCATTCCACAAACTCACGTAGCCGGTGCTTCCATCCTTTGTAACCGCTACTCCATACGGAAAGCTTCCGGGAACGGTCGAGTAGATGCCCAGATCGAAATGATGGACGATCTCGCCGCTCCGCGCATCCAGCAGCACGGCCTCATCAGAGAGGTTGTTCGCCACCAGCAGCATCTCCCCGGCGGAATTTTGTCCTGGAACAACGGCGAGCTCCGCCGGAAAGGAGATGAGCCGGTCGGGAGCATTGCGCTCGTCCACATGCGTTCTTTTGCCTGCGGGAAGCTTGACCGTGGGAATTTTTATAAAGCGCTCCGGAGCCAGCTCGCCCTGCCTAAAGCTATAGACCGCAATGCCATTGCCAGTATCGCCTTCACCGCTCCCATCCGGATCGGTCAGCGATCCCATGCTGGCATACACTTTCTCGCCATCGGCGCTGAAGGTCACGCCGTAAAAATATGTCTGGCGCGCCGCTTGCTTCAGGCGCTGGTCGGGAAAGTCCTTGAGCGACAGCTCCCGTGAATTGGACGATTGCGTGTCCAGGATGGCAATCGATTCGGAGTAATCCGACTCGCGCGTCCCCCAGCCATTGTTGATGATGGCGATGTAACGGCCGTCCGGACTCACTGCCATTGCCGAAGGAAAGCCGTTCGTTTTCCGCGGATTTCCAGGGACCGTCTCAAGCAGAAGTTTGCTCGAAGGCAGCGCAATCCGCTGCTTCGCCGCAGACGGCCTTTGGCCACTCAGTCTTGAATGAAAGACAAAGAAGGCGCACAGCGGCAGGGCGAGGACTAGGCTTATCTTTTTCATTGCGGTTCATTGTACCCGTAAATTCTTACAGCCCCATGAAAGGCCGAGATCCCCATCAGTAATTTTTATTTCCCTTTCTCATCCGGCAACATTATGGTAAGAAGCTGGTTTTGCGGGAAGGATTGGGCGGTTCCTCCGTCCTCAGAATGGACACTCAGCCATGAGCAGCCTGGATACTACACAGCAGCGGATATTGCTGATTGAACCGGATGCGGGGCTTCGGTCAGTCCATGGCGAAGCATTGCGGCGTCATGGATATACGGTGCAGGTGGCACAGAATTACGCCGATGTCGAACGCAACATCCGTGTCCACGCCTTCCACGTTGTCATTCTCTCGGTCGGCAAGGGAGATGAAGAGGCGGTCCACTATTGCCAGCGCCTGAAAGATCGCAACCCCGACCTGCCCATCATGCTGATCACCGCTGATGGGGTGACGATTCCCACCGATATCGAGCACGAACGCGAGATCGCGGAGGGCACAACCCTCAAGAATTTTCTGGTGACCTTGGCTGCCATCCTTGTCGATGCCGTCCCGGAGAGTTATCGCAGGCGGCCGCGCGGAGTTCCCGAAAGTACGCCGTTCGACCCTTCTTCCCGATAAAGTCTTCCTTGAAATATTGGCGTGATCCACTTTGAAACTAAAGGTTTGATGCCAAATCTATGCTGCCCTTTTTTCCCTCAGGACCGATGCCACTCTTTTAAGGTCGCGGACAAAAAGGTCCATCTCGCGGTGTCGGCTTTCGTCATCCTGCGAGCGCAGGATGGATGATGGATGGACGGTCGCGGTAAACAGGATCCCCTGCTGCTCGATGAATTCGCCGCGCTGCTGCGTGACCCTGAAATCTTTGCCCAGCAGCCCCTGCGCCGCCGTGGCTCCGAGGCAAACCACGATCCACGGCCGTACCGCGCGCAGCTCGGCATCGAGCCATGGACGGCAAGCGGCAATCTCTTTGGTGCTGGGTTTTTTGTGAATGCGAATCCGGCCGCGCGGCGTCCATTTGAAATGTTTGACCGCGTTGGTGACGTACACTTCATCGCGATCGATTCCAGCCGTGGCCAGGGCTTTATCCAGCAACGCTCCCGCAGGCCCCACAAACGGACGTCCGGCGAGGTCTTCCTTATCCCCCGGCTGTTCCCCGACCATCAGAATGGTCGCGCCCGCCTTCCCTTCTCCAAACACCGTCTGGGTGGCATTCTTCCACAAATCGCAGCCTCGACACTCTTTGGCGGCGGCGCGCAGGCTGGGCAAAGATTCATTCTGAGGAAGGAAATCGGCCGCTGAAACAGCCAAAGAGCTGGCTGCGGCGCGAATGGGCGTAGGTTTCGGCAGCGGCTCCGAAATACTCTTTTTCCGTGGCATGGTGTCATCCCGCAATCATTTGGATGCGAAAATCAGGGCCAGTTACAGCATGGCGGTTTTAGCCGGACGGTCATTCATCTTCTGCGCTTCTTTGATGGCCCGGGAAATAGCGCCCAGGATAGGGTCCACCGGCTCGGGATTGATCTGGATTTCCGGCCACTCGGCGCGCAGCGAATTAAAGAAAATTTGCCGGACAATCATGCTATTAGTGAAAACCCCGCCACAAACAGCGACTTTGGGTCTTCCGCGGGTAAACCACAGCCGCCGGATTACAATCTTGGCCAACTGTGCCAGCTCGGTACCTGCGCTGGCCAGCACCTCCTTGGCCAGAGCGTCTCCCTCCTCTGCGCAGTCAAGCACCTGCGGGACCAGTGCCGAGAAGTCCGGCGGCGGAGTGGTATTGGCGATGGATACCAGAGCGTCCCGGGTGGCTACACGCCAGCCTTCCATGATCTTTGAGAGAAGGGCCGTATTCTCACCGGAATCAAAGGCGCGCATCGCCGCCGTCACCGCCCGCCGTCCAATCCAATAGCCGGAGCCTTCATCCGATATCATGGGCCCCCAACCCCCAGCACGGGCGACAGTTCCATGCTCATTTTTCCCATAGACATTCGACCCCGTGCCGGCGATAACCAGGACGCCCACTCCGTCGTCAAAGGCCGCTTCATGCGCAATATCCGTGTCCAGAACGACTCTTAAACTCCCCGGCAATAACTGGCGCATGCTTCTCGTGGTCCATTCCACCACCTCGGGAATCGATGCCCCGGCCACCCCGACGCAGGAAGAGACTATCTGGGCGGGCCTGGCTTCCGCTGCTTTCAGCGCCATGGAAATGGCCTCCGAGAGGGCTGCAAAGGCGGCATCCGCGCCGACTTTTTTGATCTTGATGGTGGCGGCGCTGCTCCTTGCGACGATCTTCTGCCCGTTGCTGATTGCACACGTTGTTCTTGTGCCGCCCGCGTCGATGCCAAGATAGAGTGCCATTGCATATTTTCTAACACATCCGCGCGGCAAAGGCGTTTCGAAAGCGATGATCTTTTGCATTGATTTCCTGAATCGCCTTTCCGGTCATTATGAGCGTCCCTGGAGTTTCACTTTGCATCCATGCCATGCTCCTGTATTGTCAGAGCTGCTTATATGAATCCGGAGCCCCGATAATCCTGCCCATGTCTCCACGAACCGTCGGACTCGACACCCTGGACCTGCTCCTGGTGGCGGTCTATCTCATAGGAATCACGCTTTTCGGCTTGCGCTTTCGTTCCGCGCAGCGTTCCTTGCGCAACTACTTCCTAGCTGACCGGAACATTCCCTGGTGGGCCATTTCGCTTTCGATCGTGGCCGCGGAGACCAGCACCCTCACCATCATCAGCATCCCCGGACTGGCTTACGACAGCAACTTTACATTTCTCCAGTTGGTCCTTGGCTATCTGGTGGCGCGCGTAATCATCTGCCTCATTTTTATCCCGCAGTACTTTCGCGGAGAGCTTTACACCGCCTATCAGCTTATCGACCGGCGCTTTGGGGCGCGGCTGCATAAATTTACCGCCGGCCTCTTCCTGCTCACGCGCGCGGCGGCGGAAGGTGTGCGCGTATGGGCGGTTGCGATTGTGATTGGCATCGCCCTTGAAAGTTACATGCTCAACATGTCGAATGACGCGCGGGACATCGCCTCGGTGGCCATTATTACCGCGCTCACGCTGATTTATACCTTCGAAGGCGGCATGGCGGCCGTGATCTGGACGGATGTAGTGCAGATGCTCATCTATATCGTGGGGACGGCGATCGGATTTTTCACTATCGTCCATTCCCTGCCCGGCGGCTGGCCGCAAATCCACTCCGTCGCCTCGCAATTCCACAAATTCCAGATGTTCGATTTCAGTTTTTCTCCGGCCAGGAATTATTCCTTCTGGGCAGGCATCATTGGCGGCGCCTTCCTCACCACCTCCACTCATGGCACCGATCAATTGTTGGTTCAGCGGTTATTGGCGGCGCGAAACGAGAGGCAATCGAAGCTGGCCCTGCTCTCCAGCGGGATTTTTATCCTGGTGCAGTTTGCCCTCTTTCTGCTGGTGGGCGCCTCGCTCTTCGTCTTTTATAAAGTCGTTCCCGGATTGCCGGCATTTGCCAAAGGACAGTCGGACCGCATCTTTCCCGTCTTTATCGTCCATCACATGCCGCATGGCATCTCCGGATTGCTGATCGCGGCCATTCTCGCCGCCGCCATGTCCAACCTGAGCGCGGCATTGAACTCTCTTTCTTCCACCACGGTCATGGATTTTTACAGCCGGTTGCGTCCCGGGATCAGTGAAGGTCATCGCATGAGGGTTTCACGCCTGGCGACCATCGTCTGGGGGGTGGTCCTCTTCATGCTCGCGCTGCTCTCGCGGCACGGGGGACGGGTGGTGGAGATTGGGCTGACCATTATCTCCGTCGCTTATGGGGCGCTGCTCGGCGTCTTCCTCCTGGGGGTGCTTACGCGCAGGGCGACTGAAACCGGCGCGATGATCGGAATGGCCTTCGGCCTGGGCATCAATCTATATCTCTGGCTGGGCGCGAAAAGCGTTGCCGCCCTTCTCGGGACCAGCATTGCCTATACCTGGTTTGTACCCATTGGAACGGTCGTAACTTTCACCCTCGGATATATCATCAGTCTGGCCACGACATCGCGGGGCAAATTAGAGCAACACCATGCCTGAAGCCTCCTCCCGATCTTCCGCCATCAGCGTTTCCGGGACTCGACCCAACCTGCCTCGGGTGCTGGGGGCCAGCCATGCCACCGCAATTGTGGTGGGAACGATCATCGGCAGCGGCATCTTCCTGGTCCCGCAGGAGATGATGCTGGCGGTGGGCTCGGCGAAGCTCGTGTATCTGGCCTGGATCGTAGGCGCGGTGCTTTCGCTCTTTGGCGCCTTGACCTACGCGGAACTAGGCGCGCTGAAACCGGAAGCCGGCGGGGAATATGTTTACATCCGCGACGGATATGGGCCGCTGCCCGCGTTTCTTTATGCCTGGACGTGGTTTCTCATCGCCAAACCTGCATCCATTGCCAGCGTGACCATCGGGCTGGTCCGGGTGCTTGGCACCTTCCAGATTTTTTCCCTTCTTCCTCATGTCGCGCTGCATCTTTTCTTTTTCTCCGTCACCTACGCGCAACTCCTCGCCATGGTGGCCGCTATCGCCATCTCCTTCTTGAATTTTCTTGGCATCAAAAAAGCCGGAGATTTTCAGCTTGTGTTTACCACGCTCAAGGTGCTGATGATTGTCTCCATCCTGCTCATTGGCTTCGCCTCAAGCAAGGGAGACTTCCACAACTTTGCCAGCGTATTTACCGGGGCGCATGGAGGAGTGGCCGGATTCATGACCGCCCTGGTGGCGGCGCTCTGGGCCTACGATGGCTGGAACGATCTCAGCATGGTGAGCGGCGAGATCGCGAATCCGCGCCGCAATATTCCGATTGCCCTCATCCTGGGCGTGCTGATTGTGGCCGTGCTGTATATGGGGATCAATGGCGCAGTGCAATACCTGATGCCGGCCTCGCAAGTCGCCGCCTCTGCCCGCCCGGCGTCCGATGCCACGCGGCTGGCGATTGGGACGATCGGCGCCGCCATTGTTTCCGGCGGCATGGCGCTCTCGATGCTTGTTACCCTGAACGGCACCATCATGAGCGGGGCCCGCATCCCCTTTGCCGTGGCTCGCGACGGATATTTTTTCGCCGCACTGGGGAATATTCACAAGCGCTTCCGCTCGCCTTCCACCTCCATCGTCGTCCAGGCGATTGCCTCCATCCTGCTCCTGCTCATGGTGGCGAAATTCCAGCAGCTTTTTTCCCTGGCCATCTTTTCCGAGTGGCTTTTTTATATGATCGCCGCCAGCACCATCTTTATCTTTCGCCGTCGCGAACCGCTGGCTGAGAGAAGCTATCGGACCTGGGGATATCCTTTAGTGCCGGCGCTCTTCGTTGCGGCCTCCGCGGTTTTGCTCTATTACACCTTCGCGGAAAACCTGCGCAATTCAGGGATTGGGAGCTTGATTATTCTGGCGGGTATTCCGGTCTACTATTACTTCGCCGCGAAGAGGCGTAAGAAAGGTTTTCAGGGAGGAGAGCTGCCGGGAACTGGCCCGGCAGCCCCATGAATCACGCGCTTTTCTTTTTTGCTGCCAGTTCCCCTTTGTAATTCAATGCTCTGAGTCCGAGGAACCCCGCGCCGCGGCCAAGCTCTTCTTCGATGCGCAGCAGTTGGTTGTATTTAGCGATGCGGTCGGTGCGCGAGGCGGAACCAGTCTTAATCTGCCCCATGCCGGAGCCAACCGCCAGGTCGGCAATAAAGGTATCTTCGGTTTCACCGGAGCGATGGCTGATGATGGCGGTGTATCCGTTGCGGCGGGCAAGATCGATGGCCTCCAGCGTCTCGGTCACGGTGCCGATCTGGTTGACCTTGATGAGAATGGAATTGGCGCAGCCTTCGTCGATGCCGCGCGCCAATCTTTCCGTATTGGTGACAAAGAGATCGTCTCCCACAAGTTGGATCCGATCGCCAATCTCCCGGGTAAGCATCTTCCAGCCCTCCCAATCGTCTTCCGCCAGCGCGTCTTCAAGAGAGACAATGGGATACCTGGCCGCCCAATCGGACCAGAAGCGGACCATCTGCTCCGAGCTTTTCACGCTCTTGTCGGATTTTTTGAAAACATACTTGCCATCGCTATAAAGCTCGCTGACGGCGGGATCCAGGGCAATCGCAATCTCCTCGCCCGGGGTATATCCGGCCTGCTGGATGGCTTCAAGGATCAGCTCGATGGCTTCCACATTGGATTTGAGCGAAGGAGCGAAGCCGCCTTCGTCGCCCACTGAAGTGTTGTATCCGCGCTTCTTCAATACCGATTTCAGGACGTGAAAAACCTCCGTGCCCCACCTCAGGGCGTCGGAAAAGCTCTCCGCGCCCACCGGCATGACCATGAATTCCTGGAAGTCCACGTTGTTATCGGCATGGGCGCCGCCATTGACGATGTTCATCATTGGGACCGGCAGGACGTTAGCATTGACGCCACCGATATACCGGTAGAGCGGCATTTTCAGGGCCAGGGCGGAGGCCCGTGCACATGCCATCGAAACCGCCAGGATGGCATTGGCGCCAAGCTGTCCCTTGTTTGGAGTGCCATCCAGCTCGATCATGGTTCCGTCGATCAGTCGCTGGTCGGAGGCGTCCATGCCGTCCAGGGCGGGAGCAATGGCGCTTTCAATATTCTGCACCGCCTTGAGCACTCCTTTGCCGGCGTAATGCTCGCTGTCCCCATCGCGTAATTCCATCGCCTCATGTTCGCCGGTGGAGGCCCCGCTGGGGACCGCGGCGCGGCCTATTACGCCGCTGGCAAGGTACACATCGGCTTCCACGGTTGGATTGCCGCGGGAATCCAGGATTTCCCGGGCATGAATCTCTTGAATCTCAGTCATAGCGCTCCTTGAAGTGCTTGTATCGTGCGGTGCACCTTGCCCCATATTGCCGCCAGGCGAGGTCCCCATAATCGTTACCAGGTCAGACATAAGTTGAAAGTACTCAGGAAAACGGTTTTAACAGGTGAACTAAAAATTATAACAATCAACGGCGACTCTCATATGTGTCCCGCCATAAAAATTCAGGAGTGAGCACAATAAAGATGCAGCATTGCGCCTGGGCAAGAGTCCATAGGCAAAAAGTTTTACCGCAACCTGAAACTTTGGTACCGGCCCCGCGTATTCTTTAGAAAATCGAGAGTTGGGCGTGAGATAATCCTATTTTCCTCATGTGGATTTTCCCGGGCCTGGTATCGCTGAATAAAGAAAACAATGCATCGCAAGCCTAGTTCGCCGAGTCGCAAAAGCCGAATTTGGCTGGTGTGGCTCTGCCTGGTTTTCTTCACCATCGCCTGTGTTGCGGAATCTGCCCATTTCCATCCGGCCTCCGGTCCTTCCGAGCAGCATTGCTCGCTTTGCATCGCATCGCATTCGGTGGCACGGCCAGCGCCTCTTGTCCAGGCATTGCTGGCAGTCTCGCATTGCGTTGCTTTGATTCCCTTCCATTGCGACTCTCCTTATCAGGTCGAATGGGCGGAGTCTCTCCGCATTCGACCGCCTCCGCAAGCCTGACTGCCGGTCTGACCCTCCTGCTTCTTTGATTTAGAGCTATCGTTTCCATTGCCCGGAGTTTCGCTGCGCAATGCTTACGTATTCGTCGTTTCAGCGCACTTTGCGTGAGAAACTATACATAGAGGAAATTAAATGCGGCAGCATTCTTCGGTAAGATTCAGCGTTGCGGCTTCAAAAAATACAATTTCGCGATTCTTAATTTATATGGCGGCGCTATGCATTTGTGTGGGAGGTTTCGCGGGACACGCGAATGCACAGTCCCGGAATTACACCTCCGTGAGTGGTACGGTAGTGGATCAGACCGGCGCAGTGGTCCCGGGCGCCACGGTAGAAATCCGCAATCCCGTGAGCCAGTTTGAACGAACGGCAACCACGGACAGCTCCGGCGCTTTCAACATCGAAAACATTCCATTCAATCCGTATCACATGACGGTGAGCGCGAGCGGGTTCAGTCCCTATGTTCAGGACCTGGATCTGCGCTCCCCGATTCCGGTCAATCTACAAGTCCGCCTGCCGCTGGCGACCGCGGTCCAGACGGTCACCGTTGAGAGTAACGGCGCCGACCTGGTTGAAAGTGACTCTACATTCCATACCGACATCGATCGTTCCGCAATCGATAGGCTTCCGCTGGAGAGCGCCTCTTCATCAGTGAGTTCGCTGGTCACCCTTTCGTCTCCAGGCATTGCCGCCGATTCCAATGGGCTTTTCCATGGATTAGGAGACCACGCCGAGAACTCCTTCTCTCTTGACGGCCAGCCGATCACCGACCAGCAGAGCAAGGTTTTTTCCAACCAGATTCCTCTTGATTCCATTCAGTCCATGGAGGTCATTGCCGGCGCGCCCCCGGCCGAATTTGGCGATAAAACGAGTGTTGTAATCCAGGTGACCACGCGCTCCGGCATGGGGGTCAAGGAGCCGCACGGCAGCGTGACCGCCTCTTACGGGACCTTCGGAACAGCCAATGCGGGCTTTGATCTTGCCGTGGGCGGGGACAAGGCGGGCAACTATATTGCGATGAACGGGCTTAACACAGGACGATTCCTCGATCCGCCGGAGTTCAAGGTAATGCACGACAAAGGAAATGAGGAGAATCTTTTCGATCGTGTGGACTTCAAGCTCTCGAATGCGAACTCCATGCAATTGAACCTCGGTTACACCCGCTCATGGTTCCAGAATCCGAATGCATACGACAACCTCCACATCGGTGCGACCGGCCCTTCGGGCACTCCGGTTGGTCCAACCGATCAGCGCTCACAGATCAAGACGTTCAATATCGCGCCCTCGTTCACCCACCTGATTGGTACGTCGGCCATCTTCACGGTTGGGGCATTCGTCCGCCGCGATCAATTCAATTATTATCCGAGCCGCAATCCGTTCGCCGATTTCAGTCCCATTCAATCCTCCACGCTTGCGCAAGACCGGAACCTGACCAACGCGGGACTGCGTTCCGACGTGAACTACACCAAGGGAATTCACAACCTAAAGATCGGAGCTACCTACCAGCACACATTCCTGAACGAGAATGACACTCTGGGAATCGTCGATCCGAACTATCTTGCAGATAGTTTTGGCTGCCCGAACGGCAAGCCCGCCCCCGATCCATGCGCCGTGCTGCCGCCGCACGATTTGACGACCGGTGGAAGCCCGTACACGTTCACGGGCCATACCGATGTAAAGGAGCTTGCGCTTTACGCGCAGGATGCCATCACTGCGGGAAACTGGACGTTTAACCTGGGCATTCGCGGCGATTTTTACAATGGACTCACCACGCATAAGGAGGCGGAACCTCGCATCGGGATTGCTTACAATATCAAGCAGACCAACACCGTCCTTCGGGTCTCTTATGCCCGCGTATTGGAAACTCCATTCAACGAAAATCTGATCGTATCCAGTGTTGGCTGCACGAATGACGTGCTGAACCCGCTTCTTGGGTGTTCTTCGCCCAACCTGACGCCATTGCGGACCGGATGGCGCAACGAGTTCCACGCCGGCCTGGAACAGGCATTCGGCAAATATCTGGTGGCCTCAGGCGAGTACATCACGAAATACACGCACAACACTTACGATTTCAGCGTGCTGGGTAATACTCCGATTTTCTTTCCAATTGGATGGCAAAGATCGAAGATCCCTGGATACGCGGGACGCGTGAGCGTGCCCAACTTCCATGGCTTCTCGGCGCTGGTGGTAATGTCCAGCGTGGCAGCCCGCTTTTTCACCCCGCAGGTCAGTGGCGCCGGGGCCGCGCCTTCCGGCGTCTCGGTTTTCCGTATCGACCATGATGAGAAATTCAACCAAACCACGCATCTTCAGTACCAGATTGGGAAAACCGGCCCGTGGCTTGGCTTCAACTGGCGATATGACAGCGGCTCCGTGGCGGGAGCAGTTCCGTTCGCCATAAACGCCACAACGCCGGTTGACCTTACCGGCTTGAGCGCCGATCAGCAATTCCAGGGAGGCCTCTTTTGCGGCAGTCAGCGGGCCACTCTGACCACCCGGCTCACTACCTGTGCCCCCTCGCTGTATGGATCGACGCTCATCTCGGTCCCGGCGCCAGGGACGGAGAACCCGGATAAGAACCCGCCCCGCCTCACGCCGCGAAATCTGTTCGACCTCTCGCTGGGCGAGGACAACCTGTTTCACGGTGATAAGTACAAAGTCAGCCTGCAACTCACCGCTATAAACATCACCAACAAATATGCCCTGTATAACTTTTTATCCACGTTCAGCGGGACGCACTATGTAAGCCCACGTTCGTATACCGCTCAACTGGGATTCCACTTTTAGCGGCAGGCAAGCAGCAACCGATTAGCCTCCTGATCTTTCAGCTAGGTCAGGAGGCAGGATCGCTACCACACGTGATCGGTCATCTGGGCCAGCTCTTCCTCGGTCACCACCGGGACCTCAATCCATCCTTCCACCGGCAAAGCATCGATGGGCAGGCGATCGCGCCAGACGCTGAAGCGCAGGCGAAGGGTATCCCCATGCCGCGCCGCCAGATAAGAGAGGTTCAGTTTAAATTGAAGGATCTTTGTCAGCGTGACCACCAGACCTGTATCCGTGGGCGAATGTTCCTCCACTCCTTGCGGCTTGCCCGTCCCATTCTTCCGGATCCAGTTTCCGGTCGCCACCCGATACCAATCCAGAGAGCCATTGGATACACCTATTTCCACTCGCACCGAGCAATCCGCTTCCCTGCCAGCCTTAGCCAGATTTTCGATGTTCACCGCAATTTCCAGATTGCCGGTAAGCCGGCCACCGATAAAGTCCAGCCGGGCATACAGATTATGCTGGTCAATGCCGGCATATGCCGCCTCCAATAAAAATTCCTTCCCATGCATGGCGGAGCCATGCCGGTCAGCGACGTAGGTCGCCGCCCCCAGCCAATCGAAATATCCGGTGCTCGGCGCCTGGATTCTCGGCTGGATAAAAGCGGTTTGCGGAATGATGCGGGCTCGGGTCACGGCCCCGGCGGCAATCGGCTGCGCAAGGTAATCGGGGGGCGCTGCCCCTAACGCCTGATAGACGTTGGAGAGGTGCTTACGGTAAAGCTCGTCGAAGTCGCGATCGTTGGCGGAATGGTGCTCGGGACCATACCACCAGTTCCAGTCGCTGCCTTCCGCAATCAGCAACTCCTCAAAGGCCAGTGCGCGGGCCTGCTCCGTTGCCTGGGGCGCGTGCTGCGCATAAAATTCCCGCGCCGCATGGAGATAGTCCCAGGAGATATTGTCCTCCGGAGCGCCAATCCAGACGTTGAAGTTGGCATTGATCCATGATCCGGGAGTAATTGCATGCAGCCGTCCGAAATCCTTGTGCCGTTCAATGGCCTCCGAGATGGTGACCGGCTCGATCTCAGGGTCGCGACGGACCGCCTCATAGAGTCTCCGTAGGAATTCACGCCCGGAGTACGGGTAATACTCCCAGGCATTTTCACCATCGAGAATTACGGACACCACCGCGTCCCTGCCTGAATTCAACGCTGGACGCGCCGATTCCTTCACGTTGCGGATGAAGTGTTGCACCGCATCCGCCGGGGACATCCCGGAATAGACAAACCCAACCAGATCGGAGAGGCTATGGTCGCGAAAGACCATGTGCATGCGGGCGTCGTTCTGCTCGTAGCGATAGATGTTGTAAAGGCGTTCGGCCCCGCCATGCAGCAGGCGTCCGTGGCTATCGCGCTCAAAAAAACTATTGAGCGAGCGGCCCAATACGCCTTCGTCGGTGGCCATCCAGTTCACGCCCAAGCGGCTCGCCAGCTCCAGGACCTCATTGGAAACGCTGCCTTCCGAAGGCCACACTCCCCGGGGACGCACGCCAAAGGTCCGCTCATGCAGGTGCAGGGCGCGCTGCAACTGCTCCGCCGCATCCTCCGGATGCCGGAACTGCTGCCGCGGAAGCGGAAGGTTCGGAGAGCTGACGCGTCCGATATTGGTGTCGCAGAGTAAGGGCAGGATGGGATGATAAAACGGGGTCGCGGAAATCTCGATGCTCCCGCGCTGCGCGGCCGCGGCATATTGTGGAAGCACCGCCGCCAGGATCTTTTTCTGGGCGGCCAGCATGGCCTGCTGGTCCGCGGAGGTGAATCCCCGGCCCTTTTTTACCAGCTCCGCGACGGCCGGCTCGTCCATGAAATATTCATCGAACCACGCCAATTGGGAGAGCACCTGCAGGTCGGCCATCTCCTGCAGATGGAAATACTTCTCCGCCTTCATTGGGTCTTCTCCCAGCGAGCGATACTGCTGGTGCAACTCGTGATATCGCGGATACCGGCCAATCATGTGCGTATGGTTGGCCTGAAAGAGATATCGCAACGCAAATAACTTTTCCCGCGGAGAGAGCTCCGCCGCCGGTTTGGAGGCCACCTCATAAAACGGGTCTCTGGCCGTGCCATTTACATAATCCTGGATTTGCGTGATCAGTGAAGGGACGAGATTGAAGTTCTGATGCACCTCCGGAAACTCGTCCAGCAGCTTGACCATCCCGTAATAATCTTTAAGAGCATGCATCCGGACCCAGGGCAGGCGGTACTCACCCGTGACCAGGTCCTTATAAAACGGTTGATGCATGTGCCAGAGGAAAATAAGCCGAATATTAGGCATGTGCGGAAATCGAATTTTACCGTAAAGCGAAGTGGGTTGCGCGGATATCGCTCGCAAAAAATGCTATTCTCAGTATAGAAAAAATTGTGCGGATCCTTACCCGTTACATTTTGCGCGAGGTCCTCTCGCACGCCGCCATCGGCGCCGCCCTCTTCACTTTTGTCATCTTCATGCGCGACGTCAGCCACATCCTGGAGCTGGTCGTCCGCAACAGCGCGCCCATTCCCAGCGTTGCGGAAATTTTCTTCCTGACCCTGCCCACTGCGTTTACCGTCACCATCCCCATGGGGGTCCTGGTGGGAATTTTGATTGGACTCAGCCGTCTCGCCAGCGATAGCGAGATTACCGCGTTGCGCGCCGGTGGCGTTGGCGCCCTTCGCTTC
>CAYTQA010000036.1:0-14354 GCA_964439495.1 uncultured Terriglobales bacterium
CGGCCAGCGCACGAAGAAGCGGAAGATGAAGGTCAGCGAGGCCTTCGAATACCTGATCCAGGAAGAAGAGCAGCGCCTGATCGATATGGACCAGGTCACGCGCACCGCCGTCGAGCGGGTGGAGCAGTCCGGTATTGTATTTCTCGACGAGATCGACAAGATCGCCGGGCGCGAGGGCGGGCATGGCCCCGATGTGTCGCGCGAGGGCGTGCAGCGGGACATCCTGCCGATTGTCGAAGGCACGACTGTGAATACCCGTTATGGAATGGTCCGCACTGACCATATCCTGTTCATCGCCGCCGGCGCATTCCATGTATCTAAGCCGAGCGACCTAATTCCCGAACTGCAGGGGCGCTTCCCCATCCGGGTTGAGCTGCAGTCGCTTACCATCGGAGACTTCATCAAGATACTCACCGAGCCAAAATCCTCGCTGGTAAAGCAATATACCGCGCTGCTCGAGACTGAAGGCGTGAAGCTCGAATTTACGCGGGAGGCGCTCGATGAGATCGCCAACTTCGCCTTTCGGGTGAACGAATCCACCGAGAATATCGGCGCGCGGCGCCTGCATACCATCATGGAGCGGGTGCTTGACGAGATCAGCTTTTCCGCTCCGGAGCTGGCGAAGGAGCACAAGGAAAATGTGGTGATCGACCCCGCATACGTCCAGAAGATGGTGGCGGACATCGCCAAGGACCAGGACCTGTCGCGCTACATCCTCTAACTGAGGATTATCGCGATGCCGGCTGCGAAGATGGAACGGAGAGGACCGCCTTCCTCGCCGCATCCTCTCCACTGCGAATGCAATCCGGAATTCCGATCCCGTGATACGCATTCCCGGCGAGATGAAGATGCGGTATTTGCGGTATGAGCGCTTCGATTTCGCTTACCCGGTCCAGATGCCCAACATCATATTGCGCCATTACGCGGGACCAGCGATAGACACGGGCGATCTCAGGTTCAACCTTCCACCGCAAGATATCGGAAAGCTCCTGCCGTGCGATTCCAAGCAGCTCCTCTTGCGAACGATCCATGAGCTCCTGGTTGCGCTTTCCGCCGAAGAATGCGCGTAATAAGAGCCGGTCCGGCGGCACTCGATGATCGAATTTATTCTGCGTGAAGGTGCAGGCCATCATGCGCTTGCCCGCGCTGCGAGGCACTAAAAGACCAAAACCTCCGGGCAGCAGGGTGCCGGCCTTTCGCGCATCTTCCGTCCTGTATCCCAATGCCACCGCGATGGAAGAGGTGTAGCTGATCTTGCGCAGCTTTTCGGAGAGCGCGGCAGCAATGGGCGAGGCAGCCTGCAACAGCGCCGCCGCCGCATACGCCGGGAGTGCCAGGATGATTTGATCGAATCGTTCCCGCTCTCCGTGGACCCAAATGCTCCATCCATCGCTTCCCAGGCTTATGCGCTGGACTGGACTGCCCATACGGACCGATCTTGCCGGCAGCTTTGCGGCAAGCGCGTGCGCCAGGGTCTCCATTCCCGGGCGAAGAGAGGTGAAGAGCGAGAGTTTTTGAGCTCCGCGCAAAGGGCGCCTCTTCGCCGCCAGCACCGCGCGAATCAGGCTTCCATGCTCCTCTTCCATCTTCACCATTCCGGGCAATACGGCACGCACGCTCATGGCGGCAGCATCTCCGCCATAGACACCGCCAAGCAGGGGCTCCGCCAGCCGGTCCACCAACTCCGGACCGAAGTGCCGCGTGACGAATTCTTCCACGCTTTCATCCTGAGCCTTGCCTTTATGCCTGGGCGGGTTCAGCCACTCGCGGGCAAAACGCAATTTCGTCTTAAAGGAGAAGAGTGGCGAACTTAGCGCTGCGCCCGCGCGGGTTGGCACCATAAACTGCATTCCATCGGGAATAGGAATGAGCTTGCCGTTCACCAGGATGTAGGTCTTGCGCTCATGATCACGCGAGGCAATGAGCTGGTCGCCAATCCCAAGTTCTTCGCAGAGTTCGCGTGCCCCGGTCTTGCTGGAGAGAAACGAGTCAGGGCCGGCCTCAATGGTGTATCCATCCGCGGTCTCGGTCTGGATCACTCCGCCTAAACGGGAGCTGCCTTCATAAAGCGTGTATTCGAGCGGTATGCCGGACTGACGCTTCTTTTCGAGATGATAGGCCGCTGCAAGACCGGAAATCCCTCCACCGACAATGGCGATGCGGGACATTACTCAGCCTGCGCCGCTGGAATGGGGTTGGAGACAGAGCTGTGCAGGCGCGAGCAGACGAGCTCCGCCAAGCCCGAGATCAATAATGGCGAGTCGTTTAAGGATGGAGCGCGCCACAGCATCATGCCGTTTTCCTGAGCCAACTGCCGGAAGCCAATATCAATGTCATAGAGCACCTCCACATGATCGCAAACAAAGCCGATGGCCTGCATCACAACGCCTTTATGCCCCTGCTGTTTCAAGGCGGCAATCTTCTCTTCCACGGTAGGGCCGATCCATGCTCCGCCCGACATTCCCTGGCTCTGAAAGGCGAAGTCCCAGCCATTCTCCGCGAGGCCTGCTTTGTTCGCGACCAGCGCGGCTGTCGCCCTGGCCTGTTGTTCGTAAGGGTCGCCCTCCGTGATGGTGCGAGTGGGAACGCTGTGCGCGGTAAAGAGTACGGGCGGATTCTTCCCAAGCTGCTGGCGGGCCGCTTCATGGGCAGACCGTAGTTTTTCGGCAAAAGCGAGAACCAACTTAGGATGGTCGTGCCAGTCGTCCACAAATTGAATTTCCATTCGATTGCCGGCTTCGGCGTAGGCCGCACGTTTATAAAGTCCCACGCTGGTGCGGGAATTCTGCGGCGCCATGCAGAGAGCGATCATGCGCGTGATGCCGGCTTCACGCATCTCGCGGACGGTATCCGAAATATAAGGATGCCAGTTGCGCATTCCCACATAAACCGGAATCCCAACCTCCTCCTCAAGCAGCTTACCCTGGCGCATCGTAATCCGGGTAAGAGGCGAGCCGCCGATAAGGGAGTAACGATGCTTCACCTCTTCGGCAACCGCATCGGGGAGAGGACGCCCGCTGGTGACATTGCGCAGGTACTCGGGGATCTCCTCTACCGTTTCCGGCGTCCCATGCGCCAGCAGCAGGACCGCAGTCTTAGAGTTGCTAGTCACTGCATGGACTCCCTGAGCAACATTTTGGCGGAACTCATGACATCGCCCCAATCCGCGCAGCGCTGAAGGCGTGCACCTCTTCCACAAGGGCTTTGACATTCCCGACCGGCGTCTCCGGCATGATTCCATGGCCAAGATTAAAGATATGCCCGGCCCTTCCGCTCGCCTGCTGCAATATTTCCCTCGCGCGCTGGCGCACCAGAGGTTCCCCGGCGAAGAGCAGCGCCGGATCCATGTTTCCCTGCACAGCACAGCGATGGCCCAGCATTTCCCAGCCCTGCGCAAGCGGAATGCGCCAATCCAGACCGATCACGTCCGCTCCGGTCTCCTGCATGGAGGTGAGCAGCGTGGCGGTGTCCGTGCCGAAATAAATCACCGGCGCCCCGGATTTTTTAATCTCCTGGACCAGCAATTTTGTATGCGGCAGGACGAGCTCTCGATAGTCCTCCACGCTGAGCGAGCCTACCCAGCTATCGAAGACCTGGAGGGCGTCGGCCCCGGCACGCACCTGCTCCAGAGAATATTCCACAAGCACGCGGACGAGCTTTTGCATCAGCTCGCTCCAGAGCTGAGGGGATCGGTACATCAGCTTTTTGGTCTCGACGTAATGGCGCGAGCCGCCGCCTTCAATCATGTAGCTCGCCAGCGTGTAGGGCGCGCCGCAAAAGCCGATGACCGGGAGCTTTTCTCCGAAATGGCGCGTGACCCTGCGGACCGACTCGGCCACATAGCCCAACTCGGAGGCGCGGTCTGTGCGCAATGCTTTTACGTCCGCTGCCTCCCGCACCGGATGATGAATGACCGGCCCGTCGCCCGCGCGAAACTCGAAGGGCAGTCCCATGACCTCAAGCGGCAACAGAAGATCGGCAAAAATAATGGCTGCATCCACCCCGAGAATCTCCGCAGCGGTGATGGTCACTTCGGCAGCCAATTCAGGGGTTTTGCATATTTCGAGAATGGAATGATGCTGGCGCACGGCGCGGTATTCCGCCATATAGCGGCCCGCCTGCCGCATCAGCCAGACGGGGGTACGCTCCACCGGCTGCTTCCGGCACGCGCGGACAAAAATGGAATCAGGAGCGGACATTCGCCTGTTTTGACTCTAGCATTTTCGGCCTCTATCTGGTTCGGCGAAGTTTATGGTCAATGATGGATTGGAAGCGGCGCGGCAAAATTTTCATGGGACAAAACAAATGAAGGCCCGCGAGGAATCCTCTCTCAGGGCCGCACGATCATGACTTCGGTTGCCTTGATCAGGGCCACTGCCGTCTCTCCCTTTTTAAGGGCCAAGTCCCGTGCCGCATCCGCTGTGATGATGGCGACGATGCGCTGCTCGCCGATGGAGAGTACCACCTTGGCCAAAAGTCCTTCGACCTTGAGTTCTACAATTCGCCCTGCAAGCTGATTGCGGCCGCTGATCCGGCGCAGGTTACGCTTCTTCTCTGCCTGGGGTTTTGCCAGGCTGCGGCGAAGATAGGGATCGAGCGCGCTGGTGGGAACGCGGTGATGACCTCCAGGCGTCTTGATGGTGTTGATTTTTCCGCGAAGGATCCACTGTTTAATGGTGGGAAAACTGATGCCGAGCGCGGCCGCGGCCTCGCGCGGCGTGAGGAGAGGGTCCTGAGACGACATATCCCAGTCTAGAACGGCAAACGAACGGTGAAAATAAGATTGTGGTCGTAATTGTGATAACGGGCGGCGGCGACCTGCATCCCGGTCCCCAGCGTCAGCCCCAGACGGTTGTGCAGGGGGATGCGCCCGCATACCAGGCCGGGAGTGAGAAAGGTCTGCTTCTTCCCATCCTGCGTTCCGCCATTGTAAAAAGTTGAATTCACCTCGAATTCAGGCCAGAAGAAACGATGGACGTGATACTGGAATGCCGTGTTGAACAGGACCGGATGTCCGATAGCGACCGCGTGGTCCACGGGGATGTTTACTCCCAGCGTGGACTGCACGCTGAACCGCCCGAATCCTTTTCCGGCGGCAAGGGTCGGCGTGATTACTGCCGAGGCTGAGCCATTCTTATAAGAGCCGGTGGGGATACTGGCCCCCAGGAAGGCGGTCACAATGGAGCTGCCATGCTGCTCATTTCGCGAGAGCAGGCGATATTTCAGAAGAAAAGAGGTGTCGCCAAAGCCATCGTGGATTCTGGGATCGTTGTGAATCAAATAGGGTGGCGTGTTGAAAATCACCTCCACATGCTCGAAAGGGATCAATTCCAGCCCCTTGCCGCCCCCAAGATTGAGCAGGTCATGGCCGCTGGGCAGATGCTCCCGAAAAAAATCGTAGCGAAACTCCTCTTCCAGCCGCGGAGTAACGGTGACCAGCGGAGTAATCCAGTGCGGCTGCTCACTCTGCGTGTGAGAGACGCGATCAAACCAATCCTCAAAGTAGCTGTTCTGCGCCGGGCAGAAGGTGGCAACTGTGCAGACTGCGAAAAGCAGGAGAGCGCGAATGATTTTTGTCATATGCAGGATCGGGAAGATGTGAATACCAGAAGAAATATACATATCAATACGAATATACTAATTTATCTAATACATATTAATATAATCCAAGATGCGCGTTCTCCATTTCTGTCTTCTTCCTGAGTGCTTACAGCATGGGCGCCTTCGTTGTTCTATTTTGGCTTCGAGTTGACACAAGGAATACCCTGCCTTTAAAGTGCGAAGGCATACTTCAATTCTCCCTTCCCCGGGAAAAATCGGACCACAACGCACAAAATTTCGATGAAGCCACGAGAACAAGAACAGCAAACCATGTACGGATTCAAAATAAAAAATAAATCGGAGTGCCGCTGGGACCTGGTGGCGCTGCCGCGCTCGGCGAGGTCATGCTGCGACTCGATCCCGGCGAGGGCCGCATCACGCATGCGCGCCAGTTCCAGACATGGGAGGGCGGCGGCGAGTACAACGTGGCCCGGGGACTGAGCCGGTGCTTTGGATTGCGGACCGCGGTCGTGACCGCCTTCGCCGATAATCCCGTGGGCAGGCTCATTCAGAATTTTATTTACCAGGGCGGAGTGGACCAGTCGCACGTCAAATGGGTCAAGTACGATGGGGTCGGGCGGGAGGTCCGCAACGGGCTCAACTTTACCGAGCGCGGATATGGACTCCGGGCGGCCGTGGGATGCTCCGATCGGGGCCACACCGCCGCATCTCAGTTGCAGCCGGATGATATCGATTGGGACCTGATCTTCGGCAAAGAAGGCGCGCGCTGGTTCCATACTGGAGGAATTTTCAGCGCGCTTTCCGAGAGTACGCCGAAGGTGGCCCAGAGGGCCATGGAATCGGCCAAGCGTCACGGCGTCATTGTTTCCTACGATCTCAATTATCGTCCTTCCTTATGGAAATCCATCGGCGGTCAGGCCAAGGCCCAGGAAGTAAACCGTATGCTGGCGCCGTACATCGACGTGATGCTCGGCAATGAAGAAGACTTTTCCGCCGCTCTGGGATTTGAAGTGAAGGGCGTGGATGCGAACCTTTCAAACCTCGATCCCGCCAGTTTCAAGGCAATGATTCATGAAGTGGTGAAGGCCTATCCCAATCTGAAGGTGATTGCCACAACGCTGCGCAACGCAAAGACCGCGACGCGCAACGACTGGGGCGCCATCTGTTATTGCAACGGTCACTTTTTCGATGCAATGGTCCGCAAGGACCTGGAAATTATGGACCGCGTGGGCGGCGGCGATTCCTTTGCTTCAGGCTTGATCTACGGCATCCTCACTGGCCATGAGCCGCAATGGTCAGTGGAGTGTGGGGCCGCGCATGGCGCTCTTGCCATGACGACGCCGGGCGATACCTCCATGGCCACCTTTGAGGAGATACAGCAGGTGATGAAGGGAGGGGCGGCCCGCATCGCGCGATAAGCGAGAGACCAGCCCCCACAACTTCAAATTTGTGACGCTGTGAATCCGGATCCAACCCGGAGTTACACGCGGAGCTGTTATTGATTGACCCCGCTGGCCAGGAAGCCGCCGTCCACCGCCAGGATGTGACCGGTCACAAAACTGGCGCTCTCCGATGCCAGAAATATGGCGGCGCCGGCAAGCTCCTCCAGATTTCCGAAACGCCTCATGGGAGTGCGCAACAGGAACTCCTGGCCGCGAGGCGTGCCATCCAGAAGTTGAGAATTAAGCGCGGTGCGAAAGACTCCGGGAGCGATCGCATTCACGCAGACCCCATGGCGTGCCCATTCAATCGCCAGCGATTTTGTGAGTGACGCAACCGCTGCCTTGCTGGCCGAATAAGCGGCAACTTCATAAAGAGCGACGAAGGAAGACAAAGAGGCGATATTGATGATCCGGCCGTATTGGCGCTCGATCATATGCCGTCCAAAGACCTGGCAGGCCCGCAGCGTGCCGGTCAGGTTGGTCTCCAGAATCCCGCTCCACTCCTCTTCCGGCAGCGTCAGGCTTGCGGTCCGTTTGGTCTGCCCAGCGGAGTTCACCAGAATTTCCACGCTGCCAAACTCCTCCTGCGCTTTGGAGAGCAGGGCCTGTAAACTGCCCCGATCGGTCACATCGGAGGCGATCGCAGCGCTGCGGCCGCCCAACTTTCGGATTTCGTCAGCGGCGGATTGCACCAGCTTTTCCCGCCGGCCGGTTGGCACCACGTTCGCGCCCGCCTGAGAGAGGCCCTTGGCAATCTCCAGTCCGATCCCCGAGGTACCGCCGATTACAACCGCGGTTTTATTTGTAAGGTCCAGCTTGGAATATGGCATAGAAAACAGTTTCCTTTAATTGCTCGACTTCCCCTCATTTGAAACTACGGTGTTTTGAAACCGGCGGCCTTGAAGGGCGGGCCTTCAGGAACATGGGCCTCGCCTCTGCAAACACCATACCGCCAGAGACTACGAAGTTGCCGGACGGCGGTCCCTTTCCCTCACCAGTTATGCATGGTTCCATCCAGCTTTCGATTCACCGGAAGATAAGCGCGATGATAGGGATATTTGGCCGCCAATTTTTCATCGATATCCACGCCGTGGCCGGGCGCATCGCCCGGATACATCAGGCCTCCTTCGAAGCGATACGCGTGCGGGAAGACCTTATCGGTCTCGGGAGTGTGGCGCATGTACTCCTGAATGCCAAAGTTATGGACGCTGATATCGAAGTGCAGCGCGGCCCCCATGCAGACCGGACTGAGATCGGTGGCCCCGTGAGAGCCGGTCCGGACCTGGTACAGCTCGGCCAGACTGGCAATCTTTCTCAGGTGCGAAATGCCTCCCGCATGGACCACGGTGGTGCGAATGTAATCGATCAGCTGCTCCTGAATGAGCTGCTGGCAATCCTGGATCACGTTGAAGACCTCTCCCACGGCGAGCGGCGTGGTTGTGTGCCGGCGTATGAGGCGGAAGCTTTCCTGCAATTCAGCGGGGGTCGGGTCCTCCAGCCAAAACAGGTGGTATGGCTCCAGGTCTTTTCCCAGGCGCGCCGCTTCAATCGGCGTGAGGCGATGGTGCGCATCGTGCAGCAAATGCACCTCCGGGCCGAACTCCTTGCGCAGGCGCTCGAAGAGCTTTGGAGCGAAGTTGAGGTACTGCTCGGTGGACCACTGGTTCTCGGGCGGGGCATCTTTTTCGGCGGGCTCGTAGTACATATCTCCGCGTCCCACGCCGTAGGTGCTTTTTAATCCGGGGATTCCCGATTGCGCGCGAATGGCCTTGTAGCCAAGTTTCACATAATGGTCCACGGCTTTGACGGTATCTTCGATATCGCTCCCGCTGGCATGCCCATAGACAAGCACTGCCTCGCGGGAAGTCCCGCCCAGGAGCTGATAGAGCGGCGCATTCATGCTTTTGGCTTTGATGTCCCACAGCGCCGTATCCACGGCGGCGATCGCGGACATCGTGACCGGTCCGCGCCGCCAGTATGCGCCTTTGTACAGGTATTGCCAGATATCTTCGATGCGGCGGGCATCGCGGCCGATCAGCAGCGGCAGAACGTGGTCGGTGAGATAACTGGCGACCGCCAGTTCGCGGCCGTTGAGGGTGGCATCGCCAAGACCATGGACCCCCTCCTCCGTGACTATCTTCACGGTCACGAAGTTTCGCCCTGGACTGCAAACAATTACGTAAGCGTCGGTGATTTTCAAAGCTGGCAGCTCCTCTTGTCCCGCAAAATTAAATAACCACTTTAAATGATTCGCTGGCTGGCATTCCACAGATGCGGCACGCCCGAGACAATGGGCAGAATGAGCACGATCAAAAAAACGAACAATGCGGAAATCGTTTTCTATATTATAGTGATCTCTCCCGGTCAGAAGACCGCACTCCAAAATCCTTATGGATATCCGTGAGATCGCACGAAGAGCCAAGGTGTCCACCGCGACGGTGTCGCGCACCATCAATCACATTCCCACCGTCGATCCGCAATTGGCGAAACGAGTTTGGAAGGTAATCAACGAACTCGGGTATTATCCCAACACCCAGGCGCGCGCCCTGGTTTCGGGCCGAAGCCGGATTTTCGGACTCATCGTCTCCGAAATCACGAACCCCTTCTTCCCCGAAATTGTCCAGGTTTTTGAAAACATCGCGGTCCAGCATAATTACGAGATCCTTCTGACCTCCACCGTGCACGATCCCAAACGCATGGAGTTATCGGTTCGCCGCATGATCGAGCGACGGGTGGACGGAGTCGCGATCATGACATTCGGCATGGAAGAGGCGCTCATTGAGGACCTGCATTTCCGCAAAGTTCCCCTGGTATTTATTGATGTCGGCCCGCGACTCCCTCGCGTGAGCAACATACGCATCAACTATCAAAATGGCATCCGGCAGGCCGTGCAGCACCTGGCCGCATTGCGGCATACGCGGATTGCCTTTGTCTCGGGCCCCGCCCATCTCAAGTCCGCGCTGGCCAGAAAAGCCGCATTTGAGGCCTCATTGCACGAGATTGGCATAGAGGTCGCGCCCGAGTTGATCGTTCCCGGAGATCACACCATGGAAGGCGGGATGCAGGCGCTGACATATCTCGCCGGCTTGCCCCACCGGCCCACCGCGGTCCTCTGCTCGAATGACATGACGGCGATTGGGGTAATGAGGGAAGCCTACGAATGCAATATCCGCATTCCACAGGAGCTGTCGGTTGTAGGCTTTGACGATATCCGTCTCACGCAATTTACCATCCCGCCGCTGACCACGGTGCAGATGTCGCAGAGCGAATTGGCGAAGCTTGCCTTTCATGCGCTGATCAACGAGGTGGAGCGGGACACCCCGTCTCCGCACGGAAGCGAATACGTACTCGATACCAGGCTGGTCCTGAGAAATTCGACCGCCCTGGCCATGTCTCCGGATGCGCATAAAAAATCCTCAACCGACCGCCCCGCTGTTCCGGGTTTCAAGACCAGAAGCAATCCATAAATTCGCGCATTTCTTTGCCGGAGGAAATGGCGTGTTGCCAGAAAAGTTTACAGATTTAAAAAAACCTTGACATGCAACGGCTGAAAGGGAGATGATCTCTGGCCGTCAGCAAAAATATTTTTTATCGCTCCAATAGGGTCATTTGAGTAAACGTATACTTAGACATTTGGCTTCACCGGTATCGCGCTTCAGCAAGGAATACGAGGCGGCGATGCAGGCTGGGTGCGGAACAATTTCAAGGAATTTTGTGGAGGAGACTGTGAAAAAAATCAGAATAGCTGCGGGACTTTTATGCCTGGTTGTTGGCCTGTTGGTGTTCTGCCCCGCCAGAATGGCGGCGCAGCAGGGAGTATTTGGAACCATCAGCGGCGTCGTAACCGATTCAAGCGGCGCGGTAGTGCCAGGCGCAACCGTTAAGGTCACCAACGTCAATACCGATGTGGTCACCAAACTGACGACCAATAATGCGGGTGTGTACAACGCGAACAGTTTGAATCCCGGCACTTACAACGTCGAAGCCGATGCGAAAGGGTTCAAGACCGGGCTGGTAAATGGCGTTACCCTGGAAGTGAACGCGAACCCCAAGATCGATCTCACTCTGCAGATTGGCGATAGTGGGGAGACGGTCCAAGTCACGGCGGAGGCCCCCATTCTGCAGACCCAACAGTCTGACCTTGGCCAGAGCGTGACCCAGCGCCAGATCGAGCAGCTGCCCACCTCCAGTTCCGGCGGACGGAGTGTCTTCAGCCTCATCCCCCTCTCCGCAGGAGTATCGGAGCAAATTGGCGGAGGTGGGTACGGGAATGACAATCTGCGCATTAATGGCGACCGCCCGCGCAGCGATGATTATCAACTCGATGGCGCCACCATTGAAGCGCCCGTTTTTGGCGGCCAGACGCTCAGCCCGTCAGTGGATTCGATCCAGGAATTCCGGGTTGAGTCGAACAGCATGTCCGCCGAGTACGGCAAGACCAGCGGTGGCGTGATTACCGCAGTGACAAAAACCGGCACCAATAATATCCATGGCTCCGCGTATGAATACAATCGCAACGAACATTTCGACGCCAGAAACTATTTCGACACCGCCACCACTCGAAAAAATCCTTACAACTATAACGAGTTCGGCGGCTCGATCGGCGGTCCGATCATAAAGAACAAGCTGTTCTTCTTTACCGATTATCAGGGCATCCGCGAGCATGGAAGCAGCGCCGTGACCGGCGCTCAGGTGCCGAATGCCGCATTCCGGAGTGGCGACCTTTCGGCTTTGTGCACCGCCGGATTTAACGCTACTGGGACTTGCGTGAATGCAAAGCAGCAAATCTATTATCCGGGGACCAAGACTGCCGTTCCTTATAACCGCATTCCAGCGGGCCAGATCAGCCCGATCTCACAGAAGCTGCTGGCGTTATTTCCCTCCTCTACCACAGCGTCCGGGATCGGCACGGACGTATTGAATTACAGTTCGCCATTCAAAAACTCGCTCAACAGATTCAACCCTCGGATCGACTACAACATCTCGCAATCGGACCATCTTTTCGGCGCCTTTCACCGCCAAACGGGGCCCAGCATCGGGTATGACCTTGTTGTTGGGCCTGCAGGCGAACAGATTAGCCAAACCAATGATGAGGCGCTGTCCATCGGCTGGACTCACACCTTCACTACATCCATGCTGAATGATTTTCGCTATGGATACATGCGCCACACCGGGGACCGCGCCACTTATGGCCAGGGCTTTACTTCTCCCGCGGACTTCGGAATCGCCGGGATCCCCGATTGCCTGGCCAGTGTGCCTAATACCGGTGGAGGTAAAAAATGCGGTACGCCGGGCGTGAGCATCAATGGTTTTAACGGGCTTGGGACGGGGCAGACCCTCTATGAGCCTGCGACCACCCTCCAATTCAGCGACATGGTTACCAAGATTGCCGGCCGCCACAGCCTTAAAACAGGCGCTGAATTTCGCCACTATGCCATCAATAATTACCAGCCGAATGGCGTAACCGGCTCCTTCTCCTTCAATGGCGCGGCCACGGGGAACGGCCTGGCCGACTTTCTGTTTGGCGCTTTGAATAATGGAAGCAGCGTTCAGGTGCAGAACACTTCGCTCAACACCCGCGCGTGGGCCTCTGCGTTTTTTGTTCAGGATGACTTCAAAGTCACGCCAAGCCTGACTCTGAACCTGGGACTTCGGTATCAGATCGATCAATCGTTCCATGAAACCCACCATGGATTAGCATTCTTCAACCCCTACACGGCGCAATGGGAGCAGTTCGGCGTAAATGCTCCTTCTACTTCCTTCGATACCCCATGGAAAGAGTTCGGACCGCGCATTGGGTTTGCGTGGAATCCGGTGAGTGGCTTCGTGGTGCGTGGAGGCTACGGCATCACATATCCGGGCGCTGTGGGCCATGGCCGCGCCGGCGATGGACAGCCGGGTCCCAATCTTCTCGCCACCACTCCACTCAGCCTGGGCACCAACTGGTCGAACCTGCCCACGATCGCGAACCCCAGTCCTTCGGCGATCACGGCGCCTATTCCGGTCAATGGAGATGTCTCCTTTGCCTCGTGGGCCCCGCGTAAGCAGGTGCCGCCCTACATGCAGCTCTGGAATTTCACGCTGGAGCAGCAGGTCGGAAGGGACAGCGTCGCTCAACTCTCGTACGTCGGGAGCCATGGCACGCACCTGCCGGTCAACTATGCCTACAACATCTGCCAGCAAAGCCCCCAAAGCGTAGCGCAGCTTGGATACAACGCGACCACGAGTCCGTATTGCTCCCCCGCCGCCGCGCAGCAGGCGGGCATCTGGAACCTGGTCGTCAATCCGGGCTGGTGGGGACTTTCAAGCTCGGTTTACAACTCGTTGCAGGCGAAATTCGATCACCGCTTTTCGCACGGCTTCTCCCTGCTTACGAACTTTACCTGGAGCAAGCTGATCGATGACTCCTCCTCCGATTGGGGCGGCTTCGGTTCGCTCGATGTTCTGGGCCAGGACTTCTATAATCGCAAGGCGGAGCGCTCGATCAGCCAGGGCGATGTTCCACTTCGGTTTACGTTTGCGCCGATTGTGGAACTCCCGTTTGGTCCGGGGCACAAATGGCTCCAGCATGGAGTCGGCAGCGAAGTGCTGGGAGGATGGCGCGCGACCGGTATCTATACCATCAGCGACGGATATCCTTTTGGCATCACCGACAACTCCTATGGATATTGCAATGCCGCTCACCTGCTGGAGGACCGTCCGAACCTGATTGGAAATCCCCTGCCCTCAGGCTTCCATCAGAACATCCAGCACTGGTTTAACACCCAGGCGTTCGATTTCTCCGGCACTTGTCCGGCGGCGGGTCTGGTCGATCTGACCGGCCCGGGCGATCCAGCCAAGGCCTTTGGAAATACTCCACGCTTCTTTTCGAATATTCGGGTCCCTGGCGTAAACAATCTTGATTTCTCGCTGCAAAAGGATTTCAAGATTCCGGCCGGGGAGCAGTCGCGACTCACCTTCCAGGCGGATGCGTTTAACGTCTTGAATCATGCGCAGTTTGGCGCGCCTGGTTCCGATCCGACGAATCCGACCTTTGGGACCATTACCTCTACGTCAATCAACAACCGGACCCTTCAGCTTGGATTACATCTGTACTTCTGAGCCGGGGCTCTAATCCTCCCCCGTCATGGGAAGCGCCAACCAGCGCTTTCCATGACTCACAATTTTCCATCTTTTTGTAAAGTAAGCGTTTGCTCTACATTCCGGCATTCAGGCAAGCAAGCCTTTTTTGTTCAGTCAAGGATTCGTGGACTGGAAGAAGGATTTTCGGGCCCCTTTCATAAACAGTCCACTTTTCATTCGGCCTCTTAGTAAATCCCTCAATTAAGGAGAGCAATATGCAATCGGTCG
>CAYTQA010000037.1:0-8926 GCA_964439495.1 uncultured Terriglobales bacterium
GGTAACCGGTTACCGGAGATTTCATTTTGGTTACCACAGAATCGTGGACTTTCTCGGTGCTCACGTCTATCCTCCTTGTCGTAGGCAGTTCTGGGGGAGGGCTGCCGAGCGCCCTGCAGGTCTTCGGACTTGCGGGGCGTGGTTTTTAGGCCGCCTTATTTATCCCTCTTCGTCCACGTCCAGCGGCCATTCTCTCGCGCTGCAATTCTCTTCTTGCCTTCAGGCAAGAACGCGCCTTTTCACTTCATGGTCTGGTGAACTGGTTCCTGCAGAATGCCCGCGAAGGAGGGGCGAACGCTGTTGAAGACCATAAACCAGCAGACAGTAGCGATGATGCCGGGCACAATGCCACTGGGATTCATCAACACGTGGAAAAGCAGGATGTTGAAAATGACTGGAGCGATCAACGCGAGTGCCAACGGCACATAGCGGTTGGCGAGAAAAAGGAGTCCGCAGGCAATCTGGAGCAGGAAAATGGGGACCATATAGTGAGAAGCCATAAGCACGGTGAAGAACTGGGTGGCCAGTGGGGGCACCGGCATCATCGGAATGAAATGGAAGAAGCCATTCAATCCGAATACGGTAAATATCAGTCCTAGTAAATAGCGGGCGATGGTTGAGGCGATTTTCATAAGTTCTCCTTGTCAGGCTGCAACATCGTGCAGCTCGGATTTTGTCGGGGTCGGGGTCGAACCTGTTGGTTCTTGCGCCGGATTTCCTGCGTCCCTTTTCGGCCAGGCCTTATACGGGCTGCAACTGGGTTTCAATCGCATCGATGTAGGGCTTAAGAAACGCTCCTCGATCGGGTTGAGATCTCAATCGAACTGTTCCGCCCGCATTGATGAACGCGGTTTCGGTAATTCCAAGAAAGCCGAAAAGGGTCCCGAAGGTACGGTTCCACGAAGTTGAATGAGGCCATTGCGGTCCCGGCGTCGTATACACCGCCAGAGGCGACCAGAACACTGGCCCGTTTGCCTACAAGCAGTCCTTTTGGCCGCCCGTCTACATACGCAAACGTCTTTCCGGCACGCGCAATCTGATCGATCCAGAGCTTCATGGAAGAAGGAATGCTGAAGTTGTGCATGGGAACGCCGAAGACGTACTCATCCGCAGCTTCCAACTCAGCGATCAGTGCGTCTGAAAGCGACAATAACTTGTGCTGCTCCAGGCTTCGGGAGCTTTCAGGGGTGTAGGCCGCGCCAACCCACTCCGCAGTGACGGGCCGCAGATCGGTTTTCGTGAGGTCACGCGTGAGGACCCGACTGTCAGGATGCAGGGCCTTCCACCTCTCCACAAAGCTATCGGTTAAATTGCGTGAAACAGAACCTCCGTACATCGGACTTGAATCAACTCGTAACAGGGTTTGCATAAACAACGCTCCTATCCAACAGACGCCGATAAAACGACATCTGTTGGGGATTTTAGATAAACAACGGTTGTTGTAGATGCAAAAAATTCGGTATTATTTTTGCAGGGGGGTGCCCAATGTCGTCTGCCCTGGATACCACCGCTCTCGATCCGCGTATTAAGCGCACCCGCCGATTACTCCAGGATGCCCTTGAGAAGCTATTGGCAGAAAAGGACTTCGAGAAGATCTCCGTCCAGGACATAGCGGAAACGGCAACCCTGAACAGGGCGACCTTTTACGACCACTACACGGATAAGTTTGCTTTATTGGAATGCCTGGTGGCTGCGCGTTTTCGCGAACTGCTGGAGAAGCGCCACATTCAATTTAATGGCTGCGAGGGGGCGGTAAAGGCAATTGTGATTGGTGTTTGCAGTTACCTGGCTGAGATGCCTGGCGCCAGGTTCGCTGTGCAACGCCAGTCGGGAAAGCACTTGGAAACGGCAATCGTTGCAGTGGTGCGCGGCATGATCCTGGTGGGATTGAAATCTCATTCGCCCGGCACAGACGTTTCCCCCGAACTGCTGGCATCCACGGTAGCTTGGGCAATCTATGGAGCGGCGAAAGAATGGGTAAGCACGCCAAATCGAGTGTGCGTAGAGAGCATTGCGAACACGATCGAGGGTATGGTTGTTCCCATTTTCACTGCGCGGAAGGGTTGAGAATGCCAATTCCCTCCGTTCACGAAATTAGCGCCCGCTGCGACTTTCCCGCCTGTGACGCATCTTATGATTATCGGGTTTGAAGGCCGCACGGCCTCCGGCTCTCCGAAAGGCGAGTCCGGATGCTAGGATAGACGGTTGTTATCTCTGTTCTGCGTTCCGCATCAGAGAACAAGGCACTTCAACCGAGAGAGGACATTTATGGCAGGCAGCGTGGTAGAGGTAACCGATTCCAATTTTGAGCAGAGCGTCTTGAAAGCCGATCAGCCGGTCCTGGTGGATTTCTGGGCCACATGGTGTGGGCCATGCAAGGCAATTGCCCCCATTGTGGACGAAGTAGCCAACTCCTATAACGGCAAGGCGAAGGTTTACAAGATGGATGTGGACAAGAACAATGCCACGCCCATGCGGTACGGGGTGCGGGGCATTCCTACTCTGCTGATTTTCAAGGGCGGCCAGGTCCAGGAACAGATTGTAGGATACGTTCCCAAAGAGACCATCGAGAAGGCCCTGAATAAGCACGTCTAAGTCTTAAGTGTTATTTATAAGAGCGACAAAGTCCGGCCATGCGCCGGGCTTTTTGCTTTTGGGTGATACTGCGCTTGCAAAAGCCAGGTCTGTGTTCTTAGTATTTTCTAAGGATCCCGACCACCCGTCCCTGCACCTGAACGGATTTTGCCGGGACGATGATCGGCGCCATCGCAGTATTGGAGGGCTGAAGACGGACCTTGTCGCCTTCACGGTAGAGGCGCTTGAGAGTAGTGTCCGAGCCTTCGATCAGGGCCACCACAATCTCGCCATCGCGCGCCGTTTTGCTCCGTTCCACCATCACATAATCGCCGTTGACGATATGTTCGTCCTGCATGGAATCGCCGCGTACTTCGAGGACGAAGACCTCGCGCGAACGGGTAATATCCTCAAGCGAGATGGTTTCCGGATTCTCCAGCGTCTCTACTGGATGTCCGGCGGCGATGCGCCCCAAAAGAGGCAGGCTGATGGAGGTGGGAGGAGGCGGAGTCTGCCTGCGCGGCCGTGACCGCACCGGCAGCACATCAATGGAGCGGCTGCGGTTGTAGTCGCGCTTGAGAAGACCTTTTTTCTCCAGGTTGGCGATGTGCTTGTGCACCGTGGCCAGCGAACTCAGGCCGGTGCCATCCCCAATCTCCTGAAAGGAAGGACAATAGCCCTTGTCCTGCACGAACTGCGAAATAAAATCGTAGACCTCGCGCTGCCGCTTTGTAATTGCCATAGCAGGAAGAATATTAAGCGAATAAAAGGCGAAGTGTCAAGCTGCTGCCAGTGATTATCCGGATACCTGGAGCGCTTTTCCTCCACCCGGAGCGATTAGGACGCGACGCGCAGACGGGCCTCCCGCTTCGAGCCAGTCCGGAGCGCTTGCGGGAGGATGGCTTCCAGCAAGCTTTGACCTTATCCGCATAGGAACCTCTCCTCATGCCACTCGTAACCATCCAAGGGTTCTCCCTGATTGCTGGGGCTGTCTTCTGCGCTTACAATCAGCATATTCTTCAACTGTGTGTGGGTGAATGACTTCGAAACGGCTGGAAAAAGCGGAAAAGTTACTGTGGAAGGGAAAACCGGAGGCGGCCCTGGAGGAATTTCTGGCCGTGCTCAACGAGGAGCCGCACAACGAAGTTGCCCGCGAGAATGCCGCCGATCTATGCATCAGCCTACAGCGCACGCGCGAGGCCGTTACCCTGCTTACCGACCTGTTCGATGCTCAGGCGGCCAGCGGCAGTACCAACAACGCCACGCTCAATTACAGGAAGCTGGCACGGATAGGGACTCCGACGGTCGAGCAGACCTTCCGCTATGCCCAGCTCACGGAAAAGACCCATCGCAAGGAAGCGATGGCGAGTTATGAAGAGGCCGCTAAGGTTTTTGCGGCGCAGGGCAAGACCCGTGAGGCATTGAATGCCGTCACCCGGCTGGCGGCGCTCGATCCATCCCCAGAAAACGTGGAGCGGGAAGCAATACTGGCGGAAAATTTAAAAGAAGACCAGCACGCGGCCGAATGCTTCCTGAAGCTGGGCCAGATGAAGGAAGAGGCCGGCGAAAGCGGGCTTCGCTGGTATGAGCGCGCCTTCACGCATGGCCCCTCCAATCCCGCCATCGTGGAACATTATGTCCGCAGCCTGCTGGAGAACGGGGATTCCGGCAAGTCGGTCCGAATACTGGAACCACTGTCCAGGGGAGCGGATTTCTCCACCGAGCTGCGCGATCTATATGCCCGCGCTTTGTTAAAGGAAAAGCGGGCCGTGGATGCGGGTCCGCACGTCTGGAAGCTCTTTGAGCACGACGCAAAGCATCTGCCCCAGGTAGGCGAGCTGATCGCCCTGTTAATTGACATCAACCAGGAGCAGGTGGCCCTGGCCCTGACCCAGCAGCTCGACCAGCATGAAACCAAGGTGGGACGCAGGCGCGAATTCGTCAATTTTATTCATGAGATCGTAAGTAAGCATCCCGCGAAGCTGCAATTTCAGGAATATCTGGCCCATCTCTACAACTCCGCCAACCGCGAGAGCGATTATTGCGATACCCTGATGCGTTTGTACGATCTGTACTTTGCGGAAAGGAATTTTGTAAAGGCGGCGGACGCATTGGACCGGGCCGCCGAGGTGGACCCCTACATCAAAACACTTTCTTCCCATCTGGAAAGCCTGCGTGGGAAGATAGACGCAAGCCGCTGGAACGCGATCGCCAACCGACTGCAAAAAGTTACGGACTTGCCCAAGGAAAATGTAGCGCCCACTCCCGCGCCCGCGGCGGAGAAGCTGGAGGCAGGCTCGGAGCCAACCGTCCTCGAAGATTTCATTCTGCAGGCGGAGATTTTTCTGCAATATTCCATGAAGCAGAAGGCGCTGGAGAAGCTGGAGCGCATCCACAAGCTCTTTCCCCACGAAGAAGAAAAGAACACCAAGCTGCGCATGCTTTATCTGAACGCGGGATACACCCCGAAATATACGGAAAAGGCGCAGGCGAGCGCAGCCAAGGCCGCCATTCCTGCCGCGCGCGCGGGCAGCCCGCCGGCCAGGGCAGCGCAGCAGGACAGCGGCACTCTGGACCATTTCTCCCGCGTGACCGAGATCAGCCGCAATATTTACCGGCAGTCAAATGTAAAGGGCGTGCTCTTTGCCACTGTGAACGATGTAGGCCGGCATTGGAATGCAAGCCGGTGCGTTGCCGGTCTGTGCAGTCCCGGGAAGCCGCCTTCGGCCGCCCTTGAATACTGCGCTCCGGGAATACCTCAATCCGCCGTGGTTTCCATCGTAAAGCTGATCTCCGGACTCCACAGGTTGGCGGTGGATCGCGGATTGGTGGCAATCGAGAATGTGGCTACCGCGCCGGAGCTGGCCGGGATTCGGGAACATATCGAAACGCTGGGCATAAAGTCGCTGCTGGCTGTGCCGCTGGTGGATGGAGAGGAGCAGGTTGGCCTTTTGATCCTGGAGCAATGCGATAATCCGCGTGTTTGGCAAAATACCGACGGAATGGTGCTGAAGACCCTGGCGGACCAGGTAGTGCTGGCGGTCAATAATGCCAAGCTGCGCAACCTGGTAAAGACCCTGGCGGTGACCGACGAGAAGTCGGGGTTGATGAAGCGTTCTTCTTATCTGGACGTGCTGCTCTCGGAGGCCCGCCGAAGCCTCCAACAGTCTTCCACTTTCACCATCCTGCTGCTCAACTTCGGGAAGGGCTCGGCGCTGGTAAAGGAGATTGGGGAAGCTTCGGTCGAGAGCATGATGCAAAACCTCGGGCAGATGGTCTGCGCGAATATCCGGCAGAACGATGTGGGGTTCCGCTATGACCGGACGACGATCGCATTGCTGCTCGCTGACACCAACGAAAAAAATGCCGTCTTTGCAGTGGCGAAGATGCGCAAGGTGGTTGCCGAGACTAAAATTCCCGAGACCAATCGTCTGGTCACGATGAATGTCGGGATTGCCGAGGGACTGGCGCAGGCCAAGTTCGACGCAGTGGATGTTGTGACTGAAGTGATCAACCGCGCCGAATCGGCGCTGGAAGCGGCCCATGCCAAGGGTCCCAACTCCCATCACTCCGTTGCCCCCAGCCTGGGGTCTTCGGAGGTGGCATAAACATTGTTTAAGAAGACTTCTGGATGATCGTCGGTACCGGCATTGACATCACGGAAGTGGACCGCATCGCCGAAGCCATTGCGCGTTTTGGCCGCAGGTTTCTCCAGCGGGTATTTACGCCGGAAGAGATCCGCTATTGCGAGTCGAAGAAAAACTCCGTCGAGCGCTTTGCCGCCCGCTTTGCCGCCAAGGAAGCCGCCATGAAGGCCATCGGGACGGGGTTGCGGCGTGGAGTCACCTGGCAGGATTTTGAGGTGGGCCATCTCCCCGGCGGCAAGCCCATACTGCGCTTCCGCGGAAAAGCGGCGGATTTCGCCGGCGCCCTCGGCGCAAAGCACACCTCGCTCTCTCTTACCCACACCGAAACCACCGCGATGGCAATGGTGGTCCTGGAAAACTGACCTTCGCCGCCTTCTGTTACAGTGCTCTTTATGACCCAATCGGCAGCCGCCGTCCTGCCCCACGAACCGGCCCTGCAAGCCACGCCTGTCTCCGCAAATCGCATGATGCTCGCGATTGCAGTAGTGAGCTGCGCGAGTTTGCTGCTCGAACTTGCGCTCACCCGGCTTTTTTCCGTGGTCCTCTTTTACCACTTCGCCTTTCTGGCGATCTCGGTGGCGCTTCTGGGACTGGGCGCGGGTGGAGTTTTTGCCTACATCCAGCGTGAATGGCTGAAGCGATGGAGCATTCCTCAGCTTGGGACCATGCTTTGCCTGGGTTGCGCCATCCTCATTGTGATTGCCCTTGCGGTGGTATTGCATTCCTCCATCTCGCTGCAACTGACCACGGAAAATTTTGGACGGCTTACCATCCTGTATCTGGCGGCGGCATTGCCTTTCTTCACCACCGGCCTGTTGTTTTCCATCGTCTTTGCGCGGGAGCGGCAACGCATCTCCAGGCTCTATGGCTTCGATCTGCTCGGAGGCGCCTGCGCCTGCCTGATGTTGGCCCCGCTGCTCAACCTGCTTGGCGGCCCCAATACCATTCTCTTTGCCGGACTCCTGATGACGGTGGCGGCGTTCTTCTGGGCGGAGCGGCTTGAGCCTGCCCGTCGCGCGGCCCTTGTGGCGATGTTACTGTTTGCGGTCACGATCGGCGCGAACTATTCCGGAAGGTTGTTCGACATTATTTATACAAAAGGATTGACGATCGATCGCGCCAAGGTGCTTTTCGCCAAATGGAACGCGATCTCGCGCGTGGAGGTGGATGACGTTGGAGGGGCGAGATATATCTCCATCGACGCCGACGCCAATACCGCCATCATGAATGTCGATCCGGAGATGTGGGCCGTCCCGCAAGGCCACTATGTCTGGAAGCGCGATTTAATGAAGGCCGCTCCCGCGGTTGTGAATGTGCTGCGCCCGCATGGAGACTTCGCCATCATCGGGCCTGGCGGAGGAGTGGACGTGCTGCGCGCCCTCGCCAACGGCAGCCCCAACGTGACCGGGATTGAAATCAATCCGGCGATTGCAACCACGATCATGCGCGGCAAGTTCGCCGATTTCGCCCACCATCTTTATGAACGTCCTGATGTGCACATTCATGTCAGCGATGGGCGGTCGTTCATCCGCTCCAGCCATGAGCAATACGATGTTGTGCAGATGACCCTGGTGGACACCTGGGCCTCCACCGCTGCCGGGGCCTTTGCCCTCAGTGAAAATAACCTTTATACCGTCGAGGCCTTCAAGGAATATTTCCAGCATCTCAGGCCGGACGGGATGATCGCTGTCACCCGCTGGGAGTTCAGGCAGCCTCGCGAGGCCCTGCGGGTGGTCTCGCAGGCCATGGAAGCGCTGCATGAACTGGGCGTGGCGGAGACGCGCGGAAATTTTATTGTGGTATCGGATGGAGCGCTCAATCAGGATGGCAGGCCGGTGCTGGTGCTGGCAAAAAAATCGTGCTTCACGCCCCAGGAAATTGCCGCCGTCAACGCTCATCTCACCGAGAACCCAAACCTGACCGCTCTGTATGTTCCGAACTTATCGGCAGCGCCGCCAATTACGCCATGGACAACATCCCCGGATCTGGGATCTGCGCAAGTCGCGGCCGACGCGGGCGCCTTCGGGCATCTCATCCGGTTCGAAGATCCCGCCAGGTTTTCCGCCGCTTATAAATACAACATCACTCCAGTCTATGATTCCGCGCCATTCTTCTTCTTCACCCTGAAGACACGCATGATCCTCCAGCAGGTTGCGGGCACTTATGGAGGCATGGACTGGAAGGTCAATCTTGGGATTGTCATTCTTGGCATTGTGATGCTGGTCTCAATCGCCTGCGTGGCCGCTTTTCTGGTCCTTCCGCTGCTGCTCCATCGTGAATCGCGCGCTCCCCATGTGCCGCCGCTGCTTTATTTCGTCTTGATTGGGTTGGGCTACATCCTGGTGGAGATCACATTCATCCAGCGCTTCGTGCTTTTTCTCGGACATCCCACCTATGCCTTGACGGTGGTGATCTTCCTTATGCTGCTTTTCAGCGGCGCCGGAAGCCTGTTTGCGCGCGGGAAGGAGAGCATGGTGAGATTGCGGACCGCGATCGCGATCATTGTTGCCATCGCCCTGCTCGATCTGCTGCTGCTTCCCCGCATTCTTACCTCGCTGGTGGGGCTGCCACTCCTGGTGAAGCTGCTGCTGAGCGGATTGCTGATTGCGCCCCTGGCATTTGTAATGGGCATGCCTTTCCCCATCGCGCTGTGCAACCTCGGCGGCTCCCAGGAAGGAGGCCTCACGGAATGGGCCTGGGCGATG
>CAYTQA010000037.1:8936-14101 GCA_964439495.1 uncultured Terriglobales bacterium
CCAGCGTGCTGGGCTCGGTGCTGGCCATGGTAGTCGCCATCCACTTTGGACTTTCCATCACCCTTCTCTGCGCGGCAGCCGCTTATGCCTTGGCCATGCTTTTGTCGGGCAGGCTCGCATGGAGCTGAATCATGGAAGGTTGCGGGTCCCTACGGATTGCCGCAACTGCTCGGCTGAAAGCATGTAGGAAGCCAGGGCCCGGCGATATGCCAGTTGCGTGGAGCGGTAGCTGCGCTCGGCATCGAGATAGTCGATAAGAGCGGCGGCCCCCTGCTTAAAAGCGAATTCGCTGATGTCCCGCGATTCCTGCGCCTGCTGCAGATAGCCGGCCTGATACAAGTTGACACTCTCTTCGTTCGATTTCAGGCCCTCAAACGCATTCCTCACGTCGGTGAATACAGTGTCGCGCGCGGTCGTGGAGGTGAACTGTGCCTGGTCCAGAGCAAATCGGGTGCGCGCGATCTCGCCCTGATTTCTGTTGAAGATCGGCAAGGGAATGTTGAAGAAAAAGGAGCCTGAACTCGCGGCGGAAACGTGGGAGTAGTTGAAGGAGGCGTTCAGGTCCTGTTTGCCATTGGCTTTCGCGAGTTTAAGCTGGCTCTGCGCCGCGTTGATGCTTAATAACGCGGCACGGTAATCGGGACGCTCCCGCAACGCGAGCGCCTCCAGATCGTCCAGGCTGGCGTGGACCGGCTGATATGTCAGCTCGCCAATCACATTGTAGTCTTTCGGCAACTGGTCGTATCCGATGAGCTGGCGCAATGACGCGAGCGCCTGGACCTGAGCCAGCCGGGCCGCGTTTACATCCGTCTGGAACTGCAATAACTGTACTTTGATTTTGAGGAAGTCGCTCTTGCTGAGATCGCCGGCCTTATACCTGTCCTCATTGATCTCAACGGTCTTCCTATAGCTTTCCAAGTCCGTCGTGGTGAACTGAAGATTGGATTCGGCAAGCAGCACGTTCACAAACTGTTGCGCAACGTTGAAAGCCAAAGCGCGCTCGGCATCCTGGACCTGGGCTTCGGTCACTGAAGTCTGGTCGCGCGCAGCATCGAGCCTTCGCTGGCGCTTCTTTCCGCGCTCGAACAGGTAGCCGATTCCAATATCGAATTGCTGAAGCGTATTGAGGGTATCCACGGAGAACAGGTGAGGACTGAAGAGAGGAATGAACTGCGTGTCCCACGACAGCACTGGGTTGGGGCGCAGATTCGCGGTGATCTCCTGGGACTTGCTCTGGTCCACCAAAGTACGCTGCGCACGAATGCTGGGACTGTTGTCCAGCGCCATTTGCAGTGCCTGGTCGATGGTGATCCTTGCAGGTTGCTGCGCAAATGCAGGGAACGACAGCACACCGCCGACCAGGGCAATCAACCTCAAGCTGCGGCATTTCAAAAATCGCTGCGCCATGGTTACACCTCCTCTGGAGCGCCTATTTCAGGCGCGGGGAGCACATCCTGATCGCCGGCCATCCAGGTATATAGGGCGGGCAGCAGGAAGATGCTCATGATCAGGTCTGCCAGCAGACCTCCCACGATCACGATTGCAAACGGCCGCTGAGAGTCGGACCCGATTCCATGCGATAGCGCAGCGGGCAATAGCCCGAGCGTTGCCACCAGCATCGTCATCATGATGGGCCGCAATCTGAGAACGGCCCCTTCCACCGCGGACTCCTCGATAGAAAGACCTCGCGCGCGCAATTGATTGATGTACTCGAGCATGATCACTCCCGTTTGCACGGAAACGCCGAACAGCGCCAGCAGGCCGACTCCGGACGAGACGCTGAAATTGGTGCCGGTGACCAGAAGCGCGAGCAAACCTCCAATACTTGCCATGGCGACATTCGCCAGGATCAGCAGCGCCCATTTGAATGACTTGAACATCGTGTAAAGGATCATGAAAATGAGCAGGATCGTAATTGGAATTACCACCGACAAGCGTTTCGCCGATCTTTTTTGGCTCTCGTACTCGCCGGCCCAGTCAATGTGATATCCGGAAGGCAATCGGACCTGCTTATTTACCTTGGCCATCGCCTCTTCCACCGTGCTTCCCAGGTCGCGGCCGCGCACGCTGTATTTAATTGCCACGTAGCGCGAATTGGCCTCGCGATAGATTTCAGAGCCGCCATCGGTCACGTTGATTTTGCAGAGCTGGGCAAGGGAGACTCGTTCGCCAGAGGGGGCTAGCAGGCGAATGCTTTCGATCGCCTCCTGGGTAGTGCGATACTGCGGCAGATAACGCACGACCAGGTCGTATCGTTGCTCGCCCTGGAGGACCTGGCTCACCGCATTGCCGCCGACGGCAGTCTGAATGGCGTCCTGCACATCGGACGCATTGATCCCATAACGCGCCGCCTGTGAGCGGTTCACGACGAAATTCAAGTTGGGCTGACCAAGCACGCGAAACATCCCGAGGTCTCGAATGCCCTGGATTTTGCTCATGATATTGACGATCTGGTCCCCTTTTTCTTCAAGCGTCTTCAGATCGTCCCCATAGACTTTCACCGCAAGCTCGCCTTTAACTCCGCTGACCGCTTCTTCCATGTTGTCCGCGATTGGCTGCGAAAAGTTCCACACCACACCGGGCATTTTTTCGAGTTCGCGATTCATGGCTGCGATCAGCTCTTCCTTGTCTTCATGAAAAACCGCTCGCCATTTCTCTTTCGGCTTAAGATCGACAAAGTATTCGGTGTTGAAAAAGCCGGTAGTATCATTGCCATCGTCCGGTCGTCCCACCTGGCTCACTACCTTTGTGACTTCTGGAAACGATGCGAGCACAATGCGAGCCTGGTCCATCACCCGGGTGCCCTCACTCGGCCCCGTGCTGGGCGCGAGACTGCCGCGTGCCCAAATGGCGCCTTCATCTAAGTGGGGCAGGAACTCGGAGCCGATCACGCCGCCAAGGGCAAGATAGATGGCCCCCAGCAAGGCGACCGCGCCCATTCCTACCGTGATGGCCCGGCGCCTGACCGCCCAATTCGCTGCCAGCCGGTAATGATCGGTGAGCCACATCAGCAAAGGATTTCGCCACTCGTGCGCCCCTTTGCGGAATAGAAAGCTCGCCAGCACCGGGGCCAGCAGCATGGAGAAGATCAACGCGCCTAATAAGGCAAAAGCTACGGTCCAGGCCATCGGTTTAAAGAGGCGGCCCTCCACGCGTTGCAGGGTAAAGATGGGAAGATACGCCGTTATGATGATGGCGATCGCATAGAACACCGGACGCTGCACCTCATGGGCGGCTTCTCGAATACGCGACCTTGGCGACCTCTTCTCCTCATGGTTCCGGTTTAAATGGCGAACAATATTTTCCACCATCACGACCGCCCCATCCACGACCATTCCAAAATCCAATGCGCCGAGAGAGAGGAGATTGGCGGGAATATGCCGCAGGTCAAGACAGATTGAGGCGAATAACAGCGAAAACGGGATCGTAAGCGCCACGATCAGCGCCCCTCGCGCGTTCCCCAGGAAGAGGAACAGCACAACCACGACCAAGATAATTACTTCGGTGAGGTTGTGCAGTACCGTATGCTTCGTGTAATGGACCAGGTCGCTGCGGTCCAGAAAAGGAACAACTTTAACGCCGGGCGGCAGGATGTGTTCATTGAGTTCCTTGACCTTGGCATGGATCGCATCGAGAGTGGTGTCCGATTCGGCGCCTTTGCGCAACAGAACGATCCCCTCGATCACGTCCTCGTCATCCAGGATCTTGCCGTCTGCTCGATGGATCGCCTTGCCAATCTGCCCCAGGCGTATCTTTGGGCCCTGCGTCACAACCGCGACATCTTTGATGCGTATGGGGGTCCCGTTTTGGGTCTTGATGACGGTTTCTTCTATGTCATAGGTATTGTCAAAGAGGCCCACGGAACGAACATTCACCTGCTGCTGGCCTTCTTCAATGAAACTTCCGCCGGCATTTACGTTGTTGCTGGCGAGCTGTTGCTCGACCTGGGAAAGGCCCAACCCGTAAGCAATCAGTTTTTCCGGATCTACGTTGACCTGGTACTCGCGCGTGATGCCCCCGAAGCTTGAGACATCCACAACGTTTGGCACCGATTTGAACTGCTTCTCCAGGACCCAGTCCTCCAGAGACTTCAATTCCATATTGTCGTATTTAGGATTGACGCTCTTGAGCGTATACCAGTAAATCTGGCCGACGGGGCTCCAATCGGTCCCCATCTGCGGCGAAAGTCCCGCCGGCAGATTCACCTGCGAGAGTCTTTCCAGGACCTTCTGCCGGTTCCAATCATTTTGGGATTCATCGTCAAAAATGAGCATTACGCTGGAGAGGCCGGCCAGCGACACAGACCGCAGATGTTCCAGATGAGGGATGCCATTCATCTGGACTTCAATGGGGATTGTGACTTGCTGCTCCACTTCTTCAGCGGCGCGTCCGGGCCACTGCGTGATTACCTGAACATAGTTATTGGCAACGTCCGGGTAAGCCTCGACGGGCAGATTGTGGAACGATATGATGCCCCACAAAAACAGCAGAATGCCTATCGCAAGCACGAGGAACCGGTTATTCAGCGCGAAATCAACCAGCCCGCGAATCATTGCTGCTCCACCGTGTTCTGTAATTCCAGAGCGTTCGCCACCACCTGCTGACCGGGCGTGATGCCCGATTTGATTTCCTGCAGGTTGCCTGGAAATACAGCCCCGCCCTGGACTTCAACCCGCCGAAAACGTCGCTCCCCCGCGGGCACGTACACCCAATCGCGGTCATGCAGATGCAGGACTGCGGTGGCTGGCGCCGCTGCGCGCGAAACCTGGCTCCGGGCGTGGAAGGTGGCCGTCACAAACATGCCGATGCGCATCAGCCCTGGATTTTCTACCTGCAAACGGACTTTCGCGGTACGCGTGTTGGGATCGAGGATTGGACTGATATTGTTGATCCGCGCGTGCAGAACCCGGTCGGGATAGGCATTCAGGTGGATATCGGCATATTCGCCGGGCCGCACAAACCAAAGATCGTTTTCATATACGTCGCAGATGATCCAGACATGGGATAGATCGGAGATGGTGAAAGGAGTTGGCCCGGACAGCGCCTGGACGCCTCCGGCAGTAGTGACCTGCTGGTCGGTTATGATCCCAGAGACTGGAGCGTGGATTCCTACAACTCCGCTGGGATGGTTCGTGCTCGCGCCCAGGACCCGAAGGTGCTCTGCC
>CAYTQA010000038.1:0-14068 GCA_964439495.1 uncultured Terriglobales bacterium
TGTTCACCTCGCATGCCTTCATATGCTCCTCAGGCATTTATGAGACCGCTTCTAGCCGCTTACGCGGCCCATGGGTCTTTTCGCATAATCTTCTTCCATTCTGCCGAGGGCCGGCTGCGCAGCGCAAGGCTGCTGGCAGTTCTCTTTGTCCCAGTGGATAATAGAGCCGTAAGTGTTTGGGCCACATCGTAAGGCGAGGCCCGACCGAGAGAGGATCGCGGTGAAATTCCGCGATGGAGTAGAAACATGAGCGTGCTGTCCCCAGTCCTGAACGAGCCGGTGGGCCGGGAGGGAAACGTGTTTCGTGGAACCAACGCCCACAAGGGCCGCAAAGTCTTCATTACGCCCGCGAACAGCACGATGAAGCATCTGTGCTACGCGCGCATCATTCTGGACCAGGGCACGCCGAAAGTCCATTTTGAGAATGGCAAGCAGGAGACGGCGCTGATCTGTCTTCATGGCGAGGCTGAGGCTTCGGTGGGCAAAGAGCGGTTCCGGCTGGTCGAGCGCGACTCGGTCTATCTCCCTCGTGGTTCTTCCATCGAGCTTGAAACCCGCGCCTCCGCCGACATCGCCGAATTTTCCGCCGACGTGGAGAACGTCTATCCGCTGCAGATTGTCCGCTACGCCGATATAAAGGACGACAAGGCCCTGCACTTTATCGCCGGCGGAGCGGCAACCACTCGCGATCTCAATATCCTGATCGGCAAGAACGTGCAGGCAGGCCGGCTGCTGGCCGGCCTCACCATCTCCGAGCCGGGCAACTGGACGAGCTGGCCACCGCATGAGCATGGCGCCATGCTGGAAGAGATGTATGTGTACACGCACATGCCGCCGCCCGCTTTTGGCATTCAGTTTGTCTATACCGATACGAAAGAGCCTGAACTCGCAACCATCGTCCGCGATGGCGATGCGGTGCTGATGCCGCGTGGATATCATCCCAATGTCGCCGCTCCCGGACACCGCATCGGCTTTCTCTGGGCGATGGCGGCGCATCGCGAGAAGGAAGACCGGCAGTTCGGCGTGGTCAACGTGCAACCCGAGTTCAGCCAGTCGGGATCGGGGCTGGAAGCGAGCAGAAAATAACCTTGGTCCTCAATCGAAAAATACTCGAACGCATTCCGGCCGCGCGATGGGGAGAGCCCAACGACATCGGCGGCGCCGTGTTTTTTGCTTCGGCGGCGAGCAATTACATTCATGGCCATGTGCTGGTGGTTGACGGCGGATGGATGGGCAGATAACCGGAAATGGAAAGGAAGAATAACGTGCAGCAAGGTCCCTCTCACCTCGAACAGCCGTCATGCGCGCCCACACCCGCGGGGGTGGATGCGGCCCTGCATGCCCGGGCCGGCGGAAACTACCGTTGGGTCATATGCGCCCTCCTCTTCTTCGCTACCACCATCAACTACATGGACCGGCAGGTGCTGGGCCTTCTCGCCCCTGACCTGCAGAGGATGTTCCACTGGGACGAAATCCAGTATGGGAACATCGTCACCTGCTTCTATGCCGCCTACGCGGTTGGATTGCTGGTGATGGGCGGCGTCATCGATTGGATTGGCACGCGGGTTGGGTATGCGGTTTCGATCGGCATCTGGAGTCTTTCCGCGATGGGGCATGCGCTGGCGAATTCGCTTTTTGGATTCAGCATCGCCCGCGCCATGCTTGGTCTGGGCGAGTCCGGCAATTTCCCCGCCGCCATCAAAACGGTCACGGAATGGTTCCCCAAAAAAGAAAGGGCGCTCGCTACCGGCATTTTCAATTCGGGGACGAACGTCGGAGCTGTAATCGCACCGCTCACCGTTCCCTGGGTGGCGGTACACCTTGGATGGCGGTGGGCCTTCCTGTTCACCGGATTCTTCAGCGCAACCTGGCTGGTCCTCTGGTTGGTGATCTACCGGCGTCCGCAGGAGCATCCGAAATTGTCGGCCAGCGAACTTCGTTACATCCAGAGCGATCCGGTTGAACCGAGTGTGAAGATTCCGTGGCTCCGTCTTTTGCCGCACCGCCAAACCTGGGCCTTCGTCCTGGGAAAATCGATGACCGACCCAATCTGGTGGTTCTATCTGTTCTGGCTGCCGAAATACCTGAATTCCACCCACGGAATCACGCTCACCAAGATGGGGCCGCCGCTAGTGGCGATTTATGTGGCGGCGGACATCGGAAGCGTGGGAGGCGGATGGATCTCATCCAGCCTGCTGAAACGCGGATGGAGCGTGAACCGGGCCCGAAAGACCGCCATGCTGCTCTGCGCCTGCTGCGTATTGCCAGTGCTGTTTCTGTCGCGCGTCGGCGGGCTCTGGCCGGCGGTCGCCATCATTGGGCTCGCGACGGCGGCGCACCAGGGATGGTCGTGCAACATGTTCACTATCGCTTCCGACATGTTTCCGCGCCGGGCGGTCGCATCCGTGGTCGGGATCGGCGGATTTGGAGGAGCGGTTGGCGGCATGTCGATCGCCTGGGTAACGGGCCGCCTTCTCGAATTCACGCATAGTTATACGTCAATCTTCTTCGTTGCCGGGTCGGCATATCTGTTCGCATTGCTCGTGGTCCAGCTTCTCGCCCCGCGGCTGGAGCCGGCGCATATCGATTAAGTTGCGGCGCGGAGGAATCGTTCAAGAGAATTCCTGAAGTGGCATAGACGCGGGCGCAAGCAGGGATGGCCCTGGCCTCGCGCAGCCGGAAAGTTTGGAGGCAGCTTCCTATCCCAATGAAAAAACGAAGCGCAGTGTGGATGTGCGCGGTACTGCTGTCCCTGGCCCCACTCCTGTGGGCGGAGCCGCACCTCAAGTCAATCAAAGTCGCCGTTACCAATCCCACTGACCAGGAGCGTCCGGCGGAAAACATTGTGCTGTCCGTGCCGGAGCTGAAGAAAATCGCCCCGGACTTTTATGCCGGTTCGCAAATCGTAACCGCGACTGACGCCGGCAACCTGGCCGATGACGCCCTGGTTTTGCATCCAACCGAACTTCCCTCGCAGATTGATTCCTTCGCAAACGATTTCAAGCCCGATGAACTTGCCTTCCAGATAGACCTGAAGCCGCGCCAGACACGGATTGTGACCATTACGTGGGGAGCGGTGGACCGCATCTTTCGCCTGCGCGGCGATTACGAGAAGCAGACCAATGCGCTCTTTACCAGGAAGATCGACGGCCTGGGATGGGAGTCGAAGCGGGACGCCTTCCGCCTTTACTTCGATAAACGCAATGCCATCGACCTCTATGGCAAACCGCGGCCCAGCCTTCAGCTCGAGCGCTACGCGGGTCCCGGTTATATCTATCACAACTATTCACCGGATGGACGCGACATCTATCTGGTGGCCGACGCGTTGGGCATCGGCGCTCCGGCAGGATGGGTGAACGGCGCCGCAGAGCACGTAGCGGAGGTGGAGGACCGCAGTTGGCGCATCGTCACTCCCGGTCCGGTGCGCGCGATCGTGGAGCTGACTTATAAAGGATGGAAGGTCGGGGGAAAGACCGTCGATCTTCAGGAGCGGATCACGCAATGGGCGGGAGAGCGCGGCTTCCTGCAAACCATCCAATCGAGCGACGCTGGGGACCTTGTGTTCGCGACCGGGCTAACCCAGCAGCAGGGGATTCCGGCATTGCGCTCGAATGCCTCAGACGATCCGGCATGGCTTGCCATGTGGGGCGAGCAGGCGGTGGAAGGCGGGAACAAAGCTGTCTCGCCGATTTTGCGCGGGAGCAGCCTGGGAATCGCCATCATTATGGCCCCGGGCAGCGCCGCCGCCATCAATAAGGACAGCAAGGATTATCTATTCACTTTTCCGCTGAAGAACGGCGCCGCCTCCTGGTATTCGCTGGCCGCGTGGGACCAGGAGGGGAGCAACGATCCAATTCCAACGGTGGGCGCGCGAGAGCCCCGCGATTACGTGGCGCGCGTTTCAGACATTGACCATGTCACCACGCAGGAACAATTGATTGCATACGTGAAAGAGGTTGCCGCACGCCTGAAGACACCGGCAACGGTGAAAATTCTCTCCACCGCCGCGGGACCGCAGTCCGCGCCGCCGGACACGCTGCATCCCGCCGCCCCGCGCTCCTACAGGCAAGCCATCGATTTACTGCGGAAGGAAATCGATCGGAGTGCCGCCAGGTGGGAGCCAGTAATTGCCGCGGCGGCGCCCGGGACCGTTGATGCTCGAAATTGGGCGGGGTTTTTTACCGACGGCAACAATCAAACCGGGGAGTGGCAACCCCAGAAAGGGTTTTTCTGGACCAGCGGATTCTGGACCGGCGAGTTGTGGAAGATGTACGCCCGCACTCACGATGAGAAATACCGCAAATGGGCGGAGCTCTGGACCTCGCGCATGACCGGACTTGAGTCTCAGCAAAACCACGACACCGGCTTTCTCTATTTTTATTCGGCGGTGCCCGGATTCCAACTGACGCACGATCCCAGGCTGCGAGAGAGCGGATTGCGCGCCGCCGACCATCTTGCGCAGATGTTCAACCCGGTGACGCAGCTCATCCCGGCATGGAACCAGAATGGCGACGACAGCATCATCGATACCATGATGAACCTCCAGCTTCTGTGGTGGGCGGCTCGGGAGACGGGTGATGCCAAGTATCGCGATGTGGCCCTCAAACACGCGCTGCGCACCGCGGAGTGGTTCATACGTCCCGATGGATCGGTGATTCAGTCGGTGCACTACAACCCCGGCGACAACCGCCAGGAATTTCATCTTCACGGCGGCAACCCGAATAACGAGCCTCTGGTGTTTCCGAACCATGCCAAGCCGGGCGAGCGTGTCTTCTATCACACTCATCAGGGCTATTCATGGGAGACGAGCTGGTCGCGTGGCACGGCATGGGCGCTCTACGGATTTGCCGCCGCCTATCGTGAAACCAAAGAGCCAAAACTGCTTGAGACCGCGCAGAAGATCGCCGATTACGTCATTGCCGAGCTGCCGGAGGACGGAGTGCCATGGTATGACTTCTCGGATGAAGGAGTGATGTATCGCAATCGCGATACATCGGCGGCGGCAATCGCGGCCGGCGGCCTGCTCCAGCTTGCGTCGCTCGCTCCAGACGCGCGCAAAGCGCAGTCGTATCGCAGCCAGGCGGAGCGCATCACCCACTCGCTGATTGATCGTTATCTCACGCCCGCTTACCCGGGAGACAGTACGCCTCCGGGGATATTGCGGCATGGCAGCGGAACGCGTCCGGCAGACGGCATGCTGATCTATGGGCAGTACTATCTGCTCGAAACCCTCATGGCGCTCGATTCGGAGGCGGCGGGCGGCAATCGGCCTGGAGCGCAATGATTTTTGTATTGGTTCTTTCTTTACTGCAAAGGCCCTCGACTTTCTGCTTCCGTATGTGACCGGAGAAAAGAAGTGGCCCTACCGGCAGATCTCGGAGATGCACCCTGAAGACCTGGCGGGACCGCTGCTCGAAGCGGCGGCCGCCTTCCACGATGATAGATATAAAGATGTGGCCAACCGGCTACTTCATCGAAGCGCCGGGTCTCAGTTCGGTTTCGACAAGGGCCGAATGCCGCTCCTGTTTGCCCGGGAGGCGAATACACGCATCTTGGGAGCGGGCATGGCCGGTTACCTTGGTGTTTCCGCCACGGCTTTCAGGTTGCGATATCCCCTATCGTTAAGCATCCTTTGAGCGAGGAGCTTCTCGATGCTTCCACTCCGAAAACTGGTGACGCTGGCGGTTGTGGTGACCGCATCTTTCCTCTCCCTTTCCGCCCAGGATCGGGAGCGCATCCTCTCTTATAGCAGCCTGATTACTCTCCGTGAGGATGGCTCGATGGCGGTCAGCGAGATGGTGCGGGTCCACGCTAACGGCCAGCAGATACGCCACGGCATCTACCGTGATTTCCCGACCGAGTACTCCGATCGCGTCGGCAACCGGCATCGCGTGCCCTTCGACGTGGTCGCGGTGACGCGCGATGGCCAAAGGGAAGAGTTCCATACTGAGCAGCGTGGCAACGGAATTCGTGTGTACGCCGGGTCGAAAGGTCTGACGCTTGCGCCCGGAGACTACACCTATACCTTCGCGTATGTCACGGACCGGCAGCTCGGATTTTTTGCCGATCACGACGAATTGTATTGGAACGTCACCGGCAATGGCTGGGATTTCCCGATCGAACATGCCGCCGCGCGCATCATTCTGCCGGCAACCATTCCGCGAGATGCGATCCAAGGCGAAGGCTACACCGGTCCACAGGGCGGCACGGGACAGGACCTCAATTTCCGGGTTGATGAGGATGGCGCCGCCTTCTACGAAACCACGCGCGCATTGCAAAGCCGCGAAGGGCTGACCATTGTGTGCAGCTTCCCCAAGGGGTTCTTTCATGCGCCGACGCAGACCGAGAAGTGGCTGCAATTTTTTACCGACAACCGCGCAGCGGGCATCGGCTTCGGCGGCCTGCTGCTGGTACTGCTCTACCAGTTCGTGGCCTGGTGGCGCGTGGGGCGCGATCCCAAGCCTGGGACCATCGTGCCGCTGTACGAACCACCGCAGGAGCTCTCGGCCGCGGGCATGCGCATGCTCGTCCATATGGGCTTCGATAACAAGGTGTTCGCGGCAAGCCTGGTTAGCATGGCATCGAAGAAATTCCTGCGCATCGACAAGGATGCAATCGAGCAATTCACGCTCACTAAAATTGGGGAGGAGGGCCTGCTCACTTCGGAAGAGAAACTGGTCGCCACTCGGCTGTTTGCGCGCGGCAACAGCGTCCTGCTCTCGGCGTTGAACCGCGACGTGGTGGCCGAGGCGGTCAAGGCGCTCCAGATCTCGCTCTCCACGCGCGAGGACAAGATTTATTACCTGCGCAATGGCGCTGAGATTGTGCCCAGCGTTTTGCTTTCGCTGGCCGTGCTGCTGGCTGCGGCGTGGACCACTAACTCTCCTATGACGCCGGTTGCGATGTTCCTGCTGGTATGGCTCTCCATGTGGTCGATCGGCGTGACGGCCCTGCTCACGATGGTGGTCAAGGCATGGAAAACGGCAGCCAGTCCCGCTTCAGGTCGCGCGCTGAAAAGTGGCGGCGCGCTGCTACTGACGCTCTTCTCGATTCCTTTTGTTGGCGGCGAGGTGATGGGAATTGTCATGCTCGCGAAAACTTCTTCGCCTGCCGTGGTGGTCGTGCTGGGCGCGCTCATAGTCGCCAACCTGGTCTTTGCCCATTTGATCAAGGCCCCGACGCGGCTTGGTCGGCAATTGCTCGATAAGATTGAAGGTTTCAAGATGTTCCTCGCGGCGACCCAGGGAGACCAGATCAACCGGCTCGCTCCCGTGCACTGGACGGCGGAGACTTTCAATCAATACCTGCCGTATGCGATCGCGCTCGATATCGAGCGGCAATGGGCGGCGCAATTCAACAGCGCCGTGCTCGCGGCCAGCGCCTCTGGACCGTCGGGAGACAGTCTCACAACAGGCGCGCTGATCGGCACGTCGGCGGTCGGAGGCGCTCTCGGTACTGCGCTTGGCGATTCGCTCTCGTCTGCAATCTCCAGCGCCTCGGCTTCTCCCGGCAGCAGCTCCGGCAGTGGAGGCGGGGGTTCTTCTGGCGGAGGCGGCGGTGGGGGTGGTGGGGGCGGCTGGTAATCCCCGCTCCTCGTGCAGCCTGACGCTTTTTTCGCAGATGGTAGAATGAAGCCGCTGGAGGGAGCTCTCTTCATTCGCGGTCTTTCACACGGTCTCTATTCTGGCCGCGACTCTGGTCTCGCCAGTATGCGTTCTGCATTGAGAAAGCCCCCGGCATTTGAGATAGCGATCCATGATGAAGCCCACTGCCCTGTTCGTCCCGCTCGTCCTTCTGGCATTCTTAACTCACCCCGCGCTCGCTGCCGCGCAGGCAAATGAGATCCTGCTGTGGCCGAATGGCGCCCCCGGAGCGTTGGGCAATCGCCCGGAGGACAAGCCAAGCCTCACGCCTTATCTTTCGACTGCCACGAACGCGACCGCAGCGGCCGTGATTGTTTGTCCGGGAGGCGGATATGCGCATCTCGCCCAGCACGAAGGCGAGCCGGTGGCGCGATGGTTCAATTCGCTCGGGATCAAGGCGCTTGTCCTCAAGTACCGCCTTGGCTCTTCCGGATACCGGCATCCGGCCATGCTGCAGGATGCGCAGCGTGCCGTGCGCTACGTGCGCTCCCATGCCGGAGAGCTGGGCATTGATCCGAATCGGATCGGGATCATCGGCTTCTCCGCCGGCGGCCATGTCGCTTCGTCGGCGGGCGCGCATTTTGCGGAAGGCGACCCGCAGGCCGCCGATCCCGTAGAGCGCGTCAGCTCCCGGCCCGACCTGATGATGCTCATTTATCCCGTGATCACGATGGGCAAATTTGCGCACTCCGGTTCGCGGGAGAACCTGCTGGGGAAGCAGCCCTCTCCGGAGCTTGTGGAATTGATGTCGAACGAGAAGCAGGTGACCAGCCGGACGCCGCCCACGTTTCTCGTGCATACCGTGAATGACGCTGTGGTGCCGGTGGAGAACTCCATGTTATTTGCAAGCGCGCTGCGCGAGGCCGGCGTGGGCTTCGAACTCCACCTCTTCGAGATGGGGCCACCCCATGGTTACGGTCTTGCCCCATCGGATCCTGTGGTTGGAGTTTGGCCCAGGCTGTGCGAACAATGGTTAAGGAAGCATGGTTTTTAGTTCACTCCAACCGCGGTCGCGAAAAAAGGACACCCATGACCCTGGTGAAATGAGAGTGTGAGTGTCCCCCCATGGATCCATGAAACTCCGGCAGTACTATACTGTTTCCACCGATGGTGTTAAAAAGTTCTTTTGCTCCATCAGGGGCATTGCAACAGGACCCAAACCACAGAATGGAAAATCCATCCCGCACATTTCCTTCAGGATTTCTCTGGGGAGTCTCCACCTCCGCGCATCAGGTGGAGGGCAACAATACAAATAATCAGTGGGCGGCGTGGGAGGCAGCCGGAAGGATCAAAACCGGTGAGCGCTGCGGGCGGGCCTGCAACTGGTGGGAGGCCGCCGAGCAGGACTTTGACCTGGCGCAGCAAATGGGTTTGAATGCCTTGCGGTTGTCGGTCGAATGGAGCCGGATCGAGCCACGCGAGGGCGAATGGGACCACACGTCGCTGGCCCGTTACCGCGACATGCTGAGCGAGCTGCGCGCGCGGAAAATCCGTCCTATTGTCTCGCTCCATCACTTTACTAATCCATTGTGGCTGGAGGAGCAGGGCGCATTCCTCTCCTCAAAATCCATCGGGCTGTTTGCGCGCTTTGCGCGGCAGGTTGTGAGTTCGCTGCATGACCTGTGCGATCTCTGGGTCACCTTTAACGAACCCAATGTTTATGCCACGCTGGGGTACCTGCTGGCGGAGTTTCCGCCGGGAAAGCGGGCCCCGGTGAGCACGATTCGCGTGCTGGCCAACATCGCGCGTGCCCATGCGCAGGCCTATCGCGCAATTCACGAGCTGCAACCGCAGGCGCAGGTTGGCTGGACGGACAATTACATCGTCTTTAAACCCGCCGACCCCAACTCCGCCCTGGACCGTTGGGCGGCTTCGCTGCAACATCATCTTTTCAACGCCAGCTTCGCGCGCCTGGTCGAAAAGGGCTCTCTCGCATTTCCGCTCAACCTCATCGCCGGCGACTTGGCGGAGGTAAAGGGTGCGTGCGACTTTGTTGGGCTTAACGTCTACAATCGCGCGCATGTCTCTTTCGATCTGCGATGTCCGGCGCTGCTGTTTGGGCGTTTGTTCATTCCCGAGGGGGTCCCGCAAGGAGATGAAGGCATCCACGCGCCCTATGGCGAGGCCTATCCGCATGGCATTACGCTGGCAGCGCAAAACGCGGCAAAGCTAGGGAAGCCCATTTACATTCTGGAAAACGGCGTTCCCGACGCCGAAGACCGCATTCGCCCCTGGGTGATCGGACGCGCGGCGCTCGAACTGCATGAGCTGATTCAGCGCGGATTCGATGTCCGCGGGTACTTCCACTGGAGCCTGGTGGACAACTTCGAATGGTCGGAGGGATGGAGGCTGCGCTTCGGGCTCTATGCCCTGGACCTCGAGACCCAGCAGCGGACCCCGCGCAAAAGCGCCGAGCTCTATGGTGCGATCGCCAGGGCGAACGGCCTGTCCGCGAACTTCAGTTACGACTCAGGCAGCCAATATTTATGATCGCGAAAGAAATACTTTTCGTTCCATGTGTTCAGGGCTGTGGCGAGAAACATGCGCACGATGCGAGCATGGCCCATCTTCCGGAAACGGCGATTGGTGGTTAATACGCTGCCGTTCACCAGTCCGAACCTTCTGGAAGAGACCCGCTTGCTGAGCAGATAATCCTCCGCATACAGCGCCTGCTCCTGAAAGCCTCCAAGCTCGTCGAATTTTTTCCTGTCGAAGAGCATGAACATCCCGGTGCTGAAGGGCTGGCCGAATTGCGAGAGAAACTGCACGATGTTGTTTCCCAGATAAAGCGCCTGGTCCTTCAGTCCTCCACCCTTGCACCAGACATTGGCGGTGAGGCAGTGGAGCTTCTTTCGGGCCATCTTTTCCAGGGCGCGGCGGATGAGGGTGGGATCGGAGATTTCAATGTCGGCATCCATGAACAGCACATAGGGGGTCTCCGCCAGTTTTGCGCCGGCGTTGCGTCCGAAGGCAGGTAGGCCGCCGGGGACCACGCGGATGCGGAGCCGGTCGGCAAAGCTCAGCGCCAACTCCGCCGTGCCGTCAGTGGAACCCGCGTCAGCAATAAATACTCTGGTAACCGGCATGAAGCGGTAGTCCTGCCTGCAAAGCGAGTTCAGCAGGTTGGGCAACAGCGTCCTCTCGTTCTTGGCGGGGACGACAATCGTAAGCTCGCTCTTCATATTCATGGATTTTGACTCCTTCCTCACCGATCGTGATGTAAGTGCAGCGTGAATCCACCCAGGAACCGGAATTGTAGTAATGCACGCCATCTTTTTCTGCCTCCATGGCAACGTGAGTGTGTCCGCAGAAGACGCGTTGCGCCTTGCAGTGCCTGGCGTATTCGAGCGCGCCCGAAGAGACTTTATTGGAAAGCCGCAGCCATCGGGTGTTCAGGCGGTCCAGGTAGCGGACGAAAGATTTGTTGGTGAAATCCGCCTTCTGCAGGTTGAGGTAGATAAGCTCTCCCAGGCGGCTCAGGAGAAGGTTATTGATGACGAAGCGGTCGAACTGATGGCCGTGGATGGCAAGATGCCGAATTCCCCGGTGCTCCCACACATATTGCCGGTAAACGGGGATCCCGACCAGGTGCGACATCAGGTTGGAGAGCCCGTGGTCGTGGTTTCCTTCCACCCAGACCACTTCGATATTTCGCTTGGGGTTCGATAACTTCCGGATGCTGGAGAGGAATTCCCAATGCTCCTTCTTCAGGCGACGGAAGTTTAAGTCGCTGAAGATATCGCCCAGAAGAATCAGGCGACGGAAGCGCGCGGTTTCCAGCAGGTTAAGGGCGCTTTGCGCGTGGCTTACCTCAGAACCAAGATGTACATCGGAGAGAATCAGGGTGTCAAAATAGTCTCCGGCCATGCTTATCATTAAAGCCTAATTACGTTTAATAGAGTGTGAGTAGAAGGTTAATTCTCGGTGAATCGCCCCTGTGGGCTACACTGGGCGCCGGAAGCCTTCGTGAGGCTGAAGGACTGCTGCAAAGAAAAAACCAGCGTTGCGCTTGAAGTTGCGCCAAATGGAACGCCCTCCCTGCGGACCTATGACGCGGAGGGCAAAGAGCAGCTCGACCTGATCCGGGCAGCGTCCCCTCCAAAGTGATTTCCACATCGCAGGGGAAAATCCGCTTTACTATTTTGCGCGTTTGAGTATATTCCACATAACGAGCATCTTCATTGGCGGTCACCGCCTCAATACGCCAATTCAAACTATTGATTCGAGGTCACAAGCCATGTCTGAAGTGTATGAACTGCTGAAGCAGAAGGAGCTAGAGCTCCAGAAGATTTCACAGGAAGTTGAGGCGCTGCGAATCACGATCCGGCTGCTTGAGCAGGCGCATCAGGGCCTGCGCGAGAGCGCCAGGACGAACCCCGCCCCATATATCCCTGGAATGGCGACCGCCATTTCGCAAGACGCCCTCTCCAGGAGCGTGCCCGCACCAAACCCGGTGAAGAGCTTTGAGAATGGAAGCACCGCAAAAGTCATCAAACAATTTCCGTAATACCGGGGACGAACGTTGGATCTGGTCAGCCAAGAGCAACAGGAAAAGATGCTGTTGCCGCCAAAGATGATGAACTCGCATTCCGCCTTAAACCGGGAAAGCCACGAACGTCGCCAGTCTCCGAGAAGGCAGCTCACGGGTCCGCAGCCGGCAGTGGTGGAGATCGTTCCAGGGACCCGTTCCTCAATCCTGAATCTCAGCCAGCATGGAATGAGCGTCCAGTTCACTTCGGGCACGCATCTTCCTCCCACTGCCCGATTCAGTTTTCTGCTCCCTCAGACGGACTACCGCATCGAGGTGCTCGGCCAGCTCGCATGGGTGGACCGCCGCGGATTGGCGGGCTTGCGATTTCTGCAGATGGATGCGGCCTCGCGGGAATATTTACAGCTATGGATAGAATCCGCCGCTGCTCCCGCCGTGGCCCCTCCACGGGAAATTGAGGGCCTCTCCCGGCCAAAGATCTCATTTGCCGCGCTGCGGCAGAGGATTGCGGCCATGCATCTGGGCCGGGATTCGGCCTATCAATTGATTGCCGAGCACATGATGAGATTGACCCGCTGCAGCGGGGCCGCCATCGCCCTGGAAACTCATCGGGCCATCGTGTGCCGCGCGAGCGCCGGACATGCGCCGCATGTGGGCGTGGTCCTTCAGCCGGACCTGGGGCTTTCGGGAGAGTGCTTTCGCACTGGCACCATTGTCCGCTGTGATGACACGCAAACCGATCCCCGCCTCGACCCGGAGGTGAGTGATTTATTGGGCTTTCGCTCGGCGCTCATGCTGCCCATCCGCATGGGACAGCGCACCATCGGCATTCTTGAGGTCCTGGCCTCCGAACCCCGCCATTTCGATAATGGAGATGTTTTTGTTCTGTCAGGATTGGCGGAATTGGTTGTCGAAATAGAAAAGCCAGAGGAGGTCCGGGAGCTTCCTGGCAAAAAGAAAGAGCCGCAATCCTACTCCCACTTCGATACCCGCAGACCCTCGACGACGCCCAATATAGCGATCCAGATGCGGACCTCCGATGGCCGCCTGATCTGCGATGCCTGCGGCTTCCTCAATGAGTCGACGGAGAAGAACTGCGAGAATTGCGATATTCCCTTGCCCATCGCGCTGCCGGAAGTTGTGCAGGCCGATGTTCCGGATTCCGCAGCTTCACAGGTTGCCACCAGCCCGCCAGCCGAGATCGGGCCGAGCGAAAGAAGGCCCTCTCCGGATTGGATGAAGTTTGCGGTGCTCTCCGTGTTGTGCTGTATTGCGCTGGGATTGATTGTTCATAATCGAAAACTATTATGGAGATCGGGACACGGGAAGAACTCCCAGCCTTCCAGCTTGAGTGGAAACAATCCAGCCACACCGGCGGGAACCACTGCTCCGGGCACTACCGCTCCGGGCGCCACGGCTTTGTCGTCCGAACCTTCCTCTGCGGTCCCCATAAAAGAGAGTGGAGGAGAGCTGATTTACCAGCCCAAGCCTGCGTATCCCGATGCGGCAAAGAAGCTGGGGATCACGGGAACGGTGGTACTCCACTTCGTGGTCAACAGCCGCGGGAGTGTGGAGAATGTGCGTTTGGTCAGTGGAGACGGATTGCTGGCCGGCGCGGCCATGCAGGCGGTCCGGCGCTGGAAATACCATCCCTTCCTGATCAATGGGGAGCCGGCCGCAAAGCAGATGGACGTGACGTTCGACTTTTCTCTGGAGTAGTTATTTTCACCACAGAGCCACAGAGAAGAATGGAAAGTTGGCGAATCGGCAAATCTGTAGTCGGAGTGGTCTGATTGAGGGAGGGTTGCTGAACTGAAGCATTCGTTCCTCTTCGAGAAATGCATAGATCCTTCGACTGCGCGCTCGCGTACGCTCGCGCTCTGCTTGATTTCATAACAACAACGGCTCCTGTTCGAGGACGAGTAAACTTGGGCTG
>CAYTQA010000039.1:0-13885 GCA_964439495.1 uncultured Terriglobales bacterium
GAGCCGTCCTTGCAGAGATAACGGTTCTGGAAGGAAATAGTGTCCAGTCCTTGCCCTAGCTTCTCAGCTTCCTTGATGGTTGTCTCCCGGTCGTCGGGATGTATAAAGTCCATATAAGGTTTTGCCAGCAACTCCTCGGTGGAGTGGCCCAGAACGTTCTTCCATGCGGGGTTGATGCGTTTGAAGTATCCATCGGTCCCGGCGATGCACAGCATATCAAGCGATAGCGTGAAAAAGCGGTCCAGCTCTTCTCTCGACTGCTGGCTCTCAAAGGCATATTTTCTCAGATCCTGGTTAAGCGTTTGATTGGCGGCCAAGAGTCTGGTTTGGCGCCGCATGAGCAAGGCCGCAAAAGCCGCAGTAACCAGATAAATGATAAGAAGGTAAAAAGTCACGGAACGGTTGCGCCGGCCTAAATTTAAAGCCGGTGCGAGCGCCTCATCCGCAAAGTGACCATAGATCACCGCCCAACCCAATTGCCGGACCGGCGCATAGGCGACGAAAGCCTCTTGTCCTTCCAGGGTAGACCTCTTACTGCCTTCCCCACCTCCTAAAGCATTGGCCAGCACAGGCGCATCGGGAAAAATCGCGGGTTGGAGTGGGTGTTCATTTTTGGAGGTAGCAATCACCACTCCATGCTGATCCACCACATAGAAATGGCCATGTGACCCTCGGTCAAGTGCGGTAAATTTTTTCGAGAGTTGATCAAGGCCATAGGTGGCCATCAAAATCCCGTCCGGCTTGCCCGCTTCGTCACGGACCGGTACCGCCACTGCCACCACCAGAGGGTGTGTGCCGGCGGCCGTCTGATAAACCACAGAAATATATGGTTGCCACCGGGCAGCGACTCCGTGATACCAATCACGATAAGAGAAATTCTGCCCAACAATTCCATCCGAAGGCACGATCAGGCGCAATGTGCCATCAGTCTCATACAAGCTGACGAATAAAAAAGTCGGATCCAGGTCGCGAGCTTCTTGTAAGTGGCCTTTTAAGGCCTTCAAATCGCGGCGCGCCCAAGCACTTTTTACGAAAGGTCGGTCCGCAATCGAGGTCAGGATCGACTGCGACGAGGTCAACTCGCGCTGCACTAACGCTGAAAGAGTTCGGGCCTGCAGAACGTCGAATTGCAATTTCCCCCGCTCAATCTCCTGCTTCGATTGGATATACATCCAGTACGTGCCACCGAGGAGTGGAAAAACAAAAAGAAAAAGTAATAAAGCCAAGAGCCAGCCCATGCGTTCAGCTGACTTCATAGGGTGGTGTGCAACTTCGATAGTCTGCTGCAGTTGCTTAGGAACAGCTCTCTGGCTCATCAATTATTTTCCCTGCGGGCAAGGGAAGCGACCATATCAGATGATCGGCAGCCGCTTGCCTGGTTTGCCTCTTGGAATTATCAAGAGAGCATTGAGTCTTGGGTAGATTGCTCGAATCCAAACGAGAATTTCCTAAGTCTACGTCGGAAAGAAGTACTGGTGCTGATAATTGTTGCGGGTGAGTATAACCGAGGTTACTTCAACACTTCAACCACTCGGGAGAGTCCGTTCTCTAAGAAAATTCTAATATTCCCCAATGGATTGCAGGCCGATTCGTGGCGACAAAGGGAACTTTACTGCCAAGTTGCTCCAACCCTTGGTGTAGGTAGAGAAACTGAGTGTACTCAAGCAGGACAGTTGTTCGATATTGGAACAGATGCAGGACACTGTTAAGGATTAGGATTACTCAATAAATCTATGTAAGTTGTTGATAGTAATGGATTAGATTGGTTTAACATTCTCTGGCTAGATTTGGCTTTTGGTGTGCATTTGTAAGTGGCATGCAAAGCACATACAAAACTTTCCAGTACAGCCTGATCTCAGTGGCCGTTCTGGCGCTTAGTTCTCCAGCATTTGCGGGCGGAGGCGCCAGGCTGAATGTTTCAGTTACGGTTGTGCCCGCTGTCTATGTCGCGCAAGCGCATGTCGACCTCGCTTCCACCCCGAACGATGGTGCGACCCTCAACTTTACAAATGACCCTCGACCTGTAAACACCGAGAAACGGGACCTCAGGGAAACAATTTGGGGGCATCAGCCTGGCTATCTCCAGCAGACAAAATCATTGTCAAGCCTGACTCCTCCTTCAGACGCTGATGGCGAACTAATTACCCAAGTGATAACAGCGCAGTGAATTTCTCCGGCCAATCAATGATGGAAACTCTTCTCAATCCGCGCTTTCGAGTTGCCACAAGAATCGGGCGCCGGTTTATTGCGACGACGGCAGTTGCGCTCGTGTGCATGTTTTCTGCAATTCCATCGTGCCGGGCGGCCTCCCCACAGGGGCAGCTTACGGTCACTGCGACCGTCATAACATCTGTCTCATTGGTCACCGATATCAGTGGAGAGCAAAGGCTGGTGGTGGCAAATGCGCCCGATCCCGCCGATAATGTCTCCTGGTTCAGAGTGACGGCGAAAAATCAAAACACGGCAGCCGCAAGGGAGCCATTGACTACGACGAGCGCGGCCATCAAACCCAGCGGCAAAGGCACGCGCAAGCAGCATCCTCGCCAACAGGGGTTTTAAGCAGGTTTTTCGCTACTTTACTTTGTCCCCGCATTCAGATCGGCATCGCGCACCAGTATCGGATCGGGCGTAAGCTCCACCGAATGCGTGATCTCTTTTCCCTCATAAGTAGTGGAGATGGTGTACCGGCCGGGGGGAAGATTGCGAAAGATATAAGCCCCGTTGTCGCCGGTCTTTGTTTCCAGGGAAAGCTCGACCAGCCGCACACTCAATCCAGCCAGCGGCACTGTTTGCAGCAGCTTTGAATCGTAGGCGATGACTTTACCGGAGATGGAGCGGATTGCCCTTACCGTAAGCTCCGATTTTCCCGGAGCGCCTGCCTCAATGGCGATCTGCTGCGCAGGCAGGTTCTGCAGGCTGTAACCGGCAGGGTATGTCTCCGCCAGGGTAGAAACCGTGTAACTGCCAGGCGCAAGTCCAGCAAAGCTGAATTTGCCATCGCTGGAGGTGCGGATGGTCTTCCTGGTATGGTCTCCCTGCAGTTCTATTACCACCTCGGGTATCCCTTTTCCCGCATCGTTCTGCAGAAAGCCGAAGATCTGGCCTTTGGCGAAGTTGATGCCGAAATCCACATTGGAATTTATCTCCGCCGTGGCCGGAGAGTTGGTGGTATAGAAGAACGGCTCGCCGCTCTGGAACATCGCCTCCACCCGATGCGCCCCAAAAGGCACGCGAGAGAAAGAGTAATAGCCAAAGGCGTCTGTGTGCGTCACGCGCTGATCGTCCAGCCTCACCTCGACCCCGGGCATTCCCGCCTGCCTGCCGGTAAACAAGGCCGCATCTTCATCATCGCGGAAAACATGTCCTGAGATCGTCCCATGCCGGCCGGGAAGAAGAAATCCGGGGACGGAATAGAAGCGGTGCTGAACGGAGATATCGAACAATGGACGAAGCTGGGAAGCGCCGCTGTTTTGCGTGCGGAAGAGCGATGCCGTGGCCACTACGTCGTTGCTCGCGTTCAGGCGGCGTGAGTAGCTGGCCGAGATGGTTGTAAAAGATAAGCGACCCTGGACCAGTTCGGTATTGCTGTTCAGGTAACTGAAATCGATGCGTTGGCGGCTTGCCCCGCCGCCGCTCCAGTTCAGGGAAGCGCCCGTATCGGTGCGTGCCGGCGCGAGGTCCACAGTCAACGCGTTGCTGAAGCCAAGAGTAGCCAGGAGGGCCGTATTGCGCAGCAATTGCGCGATCTCTTCCGGAGTTGTGGCTACAATGCCGGAACGTTCCAGCACGTCCTGCAGTCCCGGGACCTGGGCGAAGATGGCCTGCACGGTCGGCACCTGCACATCGTGCTGGAAGAAGGTGGAAAGCTGCAATCGGCCAACTGATCCCCTCAGATTGCCGCCAAAGTCATTCCCTCCAGTCCCATTGAAATTGGTCGTATTTTGATATTGGGCCCCAGCCCCGAAATGGCGGGAAGAAAAATTAATGCCCAACGGAAGCTCCAGCGTCTGGATCTTGGAACTCAATGGGACGATGGACTGAAACGTGGAAAAGCCGCTTCCGCCATAGAGGGAAAAATTGCGGCTCGCCTTCCACATTAAAGTCGCGCTTTCGGTGAAGGTGTTCTGGCGAAGCGTCATCAGGTTGTAATCGGACTGGTTCAGGGCCAGGTTCGCCTCAAGACGCGGAGAAAGGATGCGCGATCCATTCAAATCCGCAAATGTTCCATGCTGATCGTTGATGGCCAGCGAGGGAAAACGTTGCGGTTCAAAGCGGAAGTCGCCGGTGAGGTGGTCCTTTAAATCGTCATATTTGCCGCGGGTCGCGAAGGCCACTCCTCTTCCTACGCCGGCTTCGGAGCTGATCGAGATGTTCTCGGCGGGTTTGTACTCATAGAGCAGGGAGGCGATGCCTCCGTCGCTGGCGATTGTCCGTGTGCTTGCCGGATTGGAAAAATAATAAACATTGGCCAAAAGCCGGTTGGATTGGCTGATGCGAAACCATCGTGAGATGCCTGCGAGCTTTTCGGGATCGGTCGCAAGGAATAGTCCCTGAAAGCTGGCGGTGGAGGTGAAGCCGCCGTGAAATATCCACGGGCCCTGCTCCAGGTGAAAGCCGCGCACGGTGTACTTGTCGAGGGTCAGCGGAGAATTTTCGACTGCATCATCCAGGAACACCAGGTCGCGCTGTGGGCGGCTGATCTCGTACGACGCAAAGGGAAAGCCTACTACCGATCCGGAGGAGTTCGAGATCAGGTTCGAATTCACCACTTGAAGGCGGGTGAACGATGTGCCCTCGACCCGTTTTAAATCAATCGAATTGGTGAATTGCCTGGGATCGGAGGTGTAACGGAATTCGTAGTCTCCGCTCTCCGCATTTGCAGGCTGCGGCGCCACAAAACCGGCGGGATAGCTCGGCGGCGGCTGCGGGACAATCACCGAGAGGCTCTGGACCCCTCCCGATGTCACCACAATCACGTGGGTCGTGCCCGGCCCCTTTCCATAGATCTCGACTACACCATTGGAGGCGCTGGCCTCGGCGATGGTGGAATCCATGGAATAAGCTGCTGTGACGCCGGCGATGGGAAACGCGATGTTCTTCTGAAATCCTACGCTGAGAGACGATTGTGCTTGTGCCGTGAGCACCCACAGCGCGCAAGCCAATGCCACTCGCAGCCATATCCTCATTTGACGGTGAAAGCGCCGTCGCTGGTCAGGGTTTTGCTCTCATACTGAAAAGAGCAGAGCGCCTTGTAAGAGCCGGATTGCAGTTGATCGGGATATTCCGCTTTGAATTCCAGCCTCTCGCCGGGCAACAGCCTCTGCACCGGGAAGTTCGCCTTTCCCACCAGGGCGCCTTTGGAATCCAGCAGGGCGGCGACGCCTTCCGGCAGGACCGGCTCCGTCCCCGTATTCTTGATCCACTGCGAAATCGAAAGATTGGAGCTTTCCGTGCCAGGGTTTACCTGGACGGGCTCCGGCGTGAGGTTGAGATTGTCGCTCAGGTTAAAGGTGATGAGGGCGCCAAGAGAGGCGGTCATCCCAACCGAACCGGAGGAGGTTGCAATCTTATTGGTCCCGCGGAAAATCGCCACCGCCGCCCGAAGTTTCGTCTCGGCGGGAATCGTAAAGCGCACATCTACCGAGGCGGAGGTGAATGGCTTCACCACAACCGTCTTTTGCGAGAAGACGGCGGTCGCGGCTATGCTGTGCTCGCTCTCGCCGGCGGCAACAAAGGTCCTCTTGCCGTCTTTAATGACCACATCCTCGGCCATCATTTCAAAGGTAAATTCATCTCCGGTGAGATTGCTCAGCGTGAGCGTCTGGGTAAGGCTTTGGCCGAAATTGCCCCGCGCCTGCACCACCGCCGGACTCAGTGAAATCGAGGGCGGCGCTCCGGAATCCTTCAGCGGAGTGGAGGGGGCGCTTCCAGCCGCTGCGCCAGATGCATGTTGTGCCGTCTGGGCCGCGGAAGACAACCCAATCGCCAGCAATAGCATAGGCAAAAGGTGTAACGCTTTAGATTGACGATTCATGGCGATGCAATTCCTTCGCATGATTAATTTGGAATCACCTGAAAGACGATTCCATTATGAAATTGAGAGTCTTTTTCCGTGACCGTGTCCGGAATCTCGATTTCCAGGCGGTGACTCGAAACTTTTCCCAGCGGCGCCTGCGCCTGGACCACTTGCAGGCTGGCCCCAAGTTTTACCCCATCCACCGAGATGACATACAGGCTCGCGGGATAGACCGTCGAAGCCAGCAGCATCGCGGTTCGCGAATGCAGGGACGGATCTTCGAGATCCAGCCCGAATTCGGTCTCCACAATGAACCGGTCGCTCAACCTTCTTACGTGGGTGGCCGCGGACTGCGCAACCACCCCGTAAGAGACAGCTCCCAAATCCAAAGTCTTGTAGCCGGGAGTTCCCTGGGAGCTTCTTTTTGCCTGGGCAAAAGCCACCGAGATCGAACCTTCGGTCTGCTTCTGCATGACCTGAACCGAGGGGGAGGCGTGCCGGGCCGCGCTCTTTTGTGCCCATCCATTACTGGCGAGGGAGGAACCGAGCGTCAATAATGATATGAGAAAGCGCAGCCTGGTCACAGACCTCTCATTCAGTTCTAAGCACTGGCCGGCTTGCCATCAGTGCCAATTCGCAACAGACTCCATACAATACATCGGCGTCGCCCACGAAAACATTAGTTGGCGGTGGCCGTGAAGGAGAAGCTGTTGCTGATATTGGTTCCGCTCGCCGTGGTGAACGGAATGGTCAAAGCCAGGGTCAGGGCATTGTTCGTGCCATAAGCGCCTGTCGCTGTAAGCGTGGTCGCGGCTGCATTGGTCACCGTGCTGCCGCCAACCTGCCAGGTGTTGATCGTGTCAGCGGTATTCAATTGTGCCTTCAATGTATAGTTCGCGCTGGCGCTGTTCGATTTGTCCACGAGCACATCAAACGGCGAGCTTACGGTAAAGCTGGATGCGCCGGTCGTGCGGGTAACGCCCGCGGGAACGGTCCCGCCGTACGCCTGGACGCTTCCGAAGGCGAGCGTGGCCGCATTGGTGCCTGCTCCGGTCAATCCAACGCCGCTTGCGTCAGAGTTAAAGACCAGGCTGATGGAGCCGTTCACGGTGGCTGTCACATTGAGCGTACCGCTTGCAGTTGTCTGGGCGGAAGCAAAGGTGGACAGTATCACCAGTGCCGCAGTGATTGTGAGTAACATTAGTTTTTTCATGGTTGGTTCCTCTCTTAGTTGATAAAAAATTTAATTCCTGACTTCAATTTGCTGTGGCCGTGAAATTTATGGTTGTTGCTAACGGCGTCCCTACCGCCGGGCCGCCTGCGCCCGGGGCGGCCTTGGACACCGTAAGATCCAGGTTGTGCGAGATGTTCGTGCCGTATGTGCCATTGGCCTGGATCGTCTGTGAAACTGTGGTCAATGAAACGGCGTCCACCTTGTAACCAAGGCCGGTGGGGGCCGCCGCCGCTAAATTTCCCGCCAGGGTATAGCTGGTGCTGGTCAATCCTCCCTGAGTGACCTGCACATCGAAGGGGGAACGGACGGTAAAGCTGGTCGCAGTCACGGCAGGGCGCGTAACCCCCACCGACAAAGGGCCATAAGCCGAGATGGTCCCGAAGTTGAGACTCGCCGCCGAGCTGCCATTGTTCCCCAAAGTCACTCCTGATGCATCGGTGTTGAAAACCAGGGATATCCCATTCTTATTAATCAGCGTGGCATTAACCGTCCCCGTCGCCGTTGTCTGGGACCAAAGCAAAGGGCTGGCCAGTGCGACCGCCAGCAGCGCCAATCGTGAGATCATCGGGATGTATGTGCCCTTCATTGCCATCATCTAGTTTGCGGTTGCCAGGAAATAAATCGTTTCCTGTAATGTTTGCGCCGCCACCGTGTTCTTGACCTGTACATTCAAAGTCTGGGTCACCGCGCTCCCATAGGTGTTTGCCGTCTGAAAGGTGGTGGGCGTGGTGGTCAGGGTCGTGCTATTGAGGATCCAAACCACGTTTGCCGGCGGCGCGGATGAAATTGAAGCCGCTAACCGATAGCTCGGGCTCGATGTATTTGCCTTTTTCACCACCACATCGAAGGCACTGCTCACCTGGTAAACGGCGGTTCCGATGTGGCTGTAATTCACACATGCCAGGCTTGCTCCAGTTGTAAACGACGCCGTTCCCATATTCAGTCCCACATTATTCGTCCCGGAATTGCTCAGCGGACAAAACCCGGTACTTCCGACCGCCGGATTGTTCTGGAACACCAGGCTGATCGACGACTGTACCGTCATTGTTACTGCCAGTTGGGCCGAGCTCTGTTGCGCCATTCCGTTTCCTGAGAACCCGAGAATACAGCCCCAAAGCGCCAGAAAGGGGAAGAGCTTCAAAAATCCGGCCCGGCGCTGTGGATCCTGGTTCATTATGGATTAAAAGGTTCCCATTAACACTTGCTAATCTTGCTTGACCCCCGCTCAGTCCGCCAGATTTCTAACCGTTCAGGCGCATACCAAAGTAATCGCTGAAGTAATCGATGGTGACTACGACTCCTGATAAACCTAAGCGGGAGAATGACTTAGCCGATTTACAGTTGCAGGTTCGAGCTTTGCATCCGCCCTCCTGGTGGTATTAACGGCAATTTATTAGCGAACTTTAACGATTTCCGACCGGAGAGTTTTCGGTCGATGTTCAAGCCGCTTCCAGGCTGTTGACTTTTTAGTAACCGCCGAATAATCTACCGTTAACACCGGAAAGGAGGGGGTCCAACGAATGAATAAAAGTTCAGATTGTAGCAGTAACTTTGGTGAGGTGGCTGAGGCTTAGGCGACACTCGCTTAAGACCCGGCGTGATCCTGTTGTTCGGATACGCGCAGAGGCCCAGCATTTTAGGCGCCCACAACCCGAACCGGATTTGTGAGTGCCTAAGAATATGAAGTGCTCGCCTCAGGCCAATCCCAACAGACTACCGGCGAAACCGTCGCTCCAACGAGCGGCGGTTTTGCATTTTAGGGCGTATTCAGGAGGGTGCTCACGAATGGATTGCGGTTTTCAATGCGCCGGCTGTGGCGAATGGAACCCGGCATATGTTTGATCCTTCCAATGGACGCCGCCAAACCTATGTGGAAGATTGCCAGACGTGCTGCCGCCCTAACGTGCTCTCCATCTCCTATGATCCTTCGCAAGACGATTGGCTGATCAGCTCGGCCCTGGAAAGCGATTAAACCGGCTTTTGCGCACCTCGGAAGTCAGCCCCTCTTCTTCAAAGTCTCTGATTTTCCGGACCAGCTCTGTATATTTGTTCGGTGAATATTTTCCGCGCGGATAAACCCAGGAAGGACGTTCCGGTTGCCGTGTTTACCGGCCTCGCGCTGCTCCTCGATCTTCACTCCCTGACTTCCAAGAGCCTTTGGGGGGACGAGGGGTTCAGCCTCTTCATGGCGCGGACCTCCCTCCATGACTTCTGGCATATTGCGCATCGCGGCGAGGGCAATATGGTCTTGTACTATGCCCTGCTGCGTATCTGGCTGCATCTGGGCCACAGCGAATTTATGGCGCGCGCCTTTTCCGTGCTCTGGGCTGTTGCCAGCGTATCGTTAATCATGGCCCTGGCGGGAAAGCTCTTTGGGCGCAGGGAAGGGACATTCAGCGGATTGTTGCTGGCCATCCATCCGGCGGAGGTTTACTACTCCCAGGAGGTGCGCGCCTACTCCCTCGCTATCTTCCTGGTTACGCTCTCCAGTTGGTGCTTTCTAAGGGCGCTGGAGCGTCGGAGGTCCGCTTCATGGGCCTGGTATGGAGTGGTTTCGGCGCTGGCGCTCTATACCCACTTGTTCTCCGTCTTCGTACTTTTTGCGCAATGGATTTCGCTTCTTTTTTATCGCAAGGTGCAGGCGGTCTCCCGGCGCTTTCTCCTGCTCTATGCCGCGGTTTTGGTGACCTTGACCGCGCCCATGCTCCTGTTCGTGCTGAGAACGTATAAAGGCCAGTTGGCATGGGTCTCGAAGACCACTCCTGAAGGGGTCTTCTCAATCATTCAGCTCCTAACCCTGCCCAAATTCGGTTTCCTGCTTTACCTGGCGGGATGGATAGCAGGTTTTTATGCCGGCTTTGTTCAGCGGCGGAGTGACCGATGGACATTTCTTTTTACCGCCTGCTGGCTGCTGGCGCCGATTATCATCACGGTCACTCTTTCGCTGCATAAACCATTGCTGGTGCCGCGATTTCTTCTGATATGCCTTCCGGCTTCCGTGCTGCTGGCTTCGGCAGGGTTTGCCAGCCTGCCGCGGCCCTGGGCCATGGGGGCCGTGCTGCTGGTTGTCCTGCTTTCAGCCCAGTCCGTGGTTTCCTTTTACCGGAACGACAAAATCAAGGAAGATTGGCGGGGGAGCACGCAGTACGTGCTAGCACACTCCCGCCCCGGCGATATAGTCGTCGTCCTGCCGCTGTACGAGCGCTATACCTTCGACTACTATCGCGATATCAGCGCTAAAGGGGTGAATCCCATCCGGTTGAGAGAGGCGGATTCGCTGGGCTCCGCCGCCGCGTTGCCGGGCCCCCGAATATGGGTGCTCAGGTTTCTTGGCTCGGACTCCAGCCCGAAAGAGGGCCTGCTGCGCCAGTTGGAATTTGGGACTGCTTACTCCTGCCACTTTACCGATGAGCGGCAATTCAATGGGATTGAGGTGTTTGAAGTAGAGCGCAGCCTTGCTCCTGAGGCAGCGGGCAAACCGGTTTCCCAGGTTATTTCAAATACAGGCGCCCATCCCTTGCAACTTGGGTTGCCGTTGTTCCGTACTAACAAAGCAGATGCCTTCGAATAACAATTCAACCGCCATTGAGGCCGTCAATCTCTCCCGTTTTTATCGCATGGGAAACTCCGAAGTGCGGGCGGTAAACGGGATCTCTCTGAAGGTGACTGCCGGGGAGTTTGTAGGGCTGCTTGGCGCCTCGGGATCGGGCAAATCATCGCTCCTCAACCTGATCGCCGGCCTTGACCATGCCTCTGCCGGCTCGGTGCTGGTACAGGGAAGCGATCTGGCGCGGATGTCGCGCGAGGAGCTGGCCGTGCATCGCCGGCGTACCGTGGGCATGGTCTTTCAAGCCTTTAATCTGGTCGCTTCGATGACCATCCTGGAAAATGTCGAGCTTCCCATGCGCTTTGCCGAGGTGGAGCGTTCCGAGCGCGCGCAGAGGGCGAAAGCCGCGCTGGAACGTGTAGGCCTGGGCGGACGCCTGCACCATCGTCCTGCCGAACTCTCCGGAGGCGAGCAGCAACGCGCCTCGCTGGCCCGCGCCCTGGCCAATCGTCCGCAAATCCTACTGGCCGATGAGCCGACGGGAAATCTCGACAGCCATACCGGGGCCGAGATCATGGACCTGGTCCGCGACCTGAACCGGCAAATGGGTATGACGGTACTGCTGGTCACCCATGAGCGCGCCCTGGCCGAACGCTATTGCCAGCGCATGATATTTCTTGCCGACGGCAAGCTTGTCTCTGAAGTCAAGGTAGATTCCGGTGAGGTGCGCGCATGAAGGTCCCCGATCTGCTGGAACTGGCGGCGCGCAATCTGCGGGAGTCGGTGCTGCGCAATTCGCTGACCACGATGGGGATCTCTGTCGGAGTGGCCTCGCTGGTTGCCATGTTGTCCCTCGGCATCGGGCTTCAGCAGGTAGCCAATCGCCAGATCATGCGCTCCGGCCTGTTTGACACGATCTTTGTCACCTCCGGACGAGGGTTCGGCGGCGGTCCTGGCGGTGGTCCTCGCCAACTCGCTCAGCAAAATACCCCCTTTCGCGTGCTCGATGAGTCGGCCCGGCAGGAGATTGCCAGGCTCACGGACGTGGAGGAGGTCTATCCCGACATTCGCTTTATGGCGCAGGTGCGGCGTGGGGACGATGCCTGGAAGCCGCAATGGCAGGAGCCGCCCAAATACGAGATGCTCAGCGGCCTGCCCATGTCCGCCAAAGAACGTGATGCCTTTGACGGAATGAAGGGCAGCTATTTCTCCAGCGCCTCGGCCAACGAGGCAATTCTGCAGATCGATGCCGCCCGGCTGCTGCAACCTGACAAGCCGGAACAACTGATCGGGAAAGAGATCGCCATCCGCTATCCGCAGCGCAAGGCCTTGGAGCAGCAGACCCAGGATTCCTCGGCCAACCTGCCACTGGAGGCCCAATCCGCAATGGCCGGAGTTGGCGGGGGATTTTCCATCAGCGTGCAGGAGCAAAAATTGCGCGTTGTGGGCCTGATCGAGACCAAGCCCGAGGCCGGCATTCGCGGACCTTCGAGCGGCGGTATCTATGTACCCATCGAGTTTGCCGAACAGCTCCATCCCATGCAGATGACGGAGATGCGCGCATCGAGCACCGCCCCGCTCACTGGCCAGAGCTACAGCGCGCTGCTGGTGCGGGTGAGCAAGAGCACGCGGGTCGAGGGCGTGGAAGAAGGGATCAAGAAAATGGGACTGAATGCCTTCTCCCTGCTGGATGCCGCCCGCAATATGCGCCGCTTTTTTGCCGTCCTCGATCTCTTTCTCGGGATATTCGGCAGCCTGGCGCTGGCCGTGGCTTCGCTGGGGATCATCAATACGCTGGTGATGTCGATCCTCGAACGCCGCCGCGAGATTGGCGCCAGCGACCAGGATGTGCGTCGTCTGTTCTTCTTTGAAGCCGGGGCCATGGGGCTGCTCGGAGGCTCGCTCGGCGTGCTCTTCGGCTGGATCATGGGCCGCATCATTAACTTCGGCACGCAACTCTATATGGCGCGGCAGCAGCAGGATATTACCGCACCCAACGTCTGGTCGGTGCCATGGTGGCTGGTCGCCGGGGCTATCGGCTTCTCCATCCTAGTCAGCCTGATCTCCGGGCTTTATCCCGCTACGCGCGCCGCCAGACTCGATCCCGTGCAGGCGCTCCGGTATGAATAAGTCCTTTGCCGAGGCAGAAGATCCGGGGAAACCGGATAAATTGCGATGAAAAGTTGCTTCCGGAAATCGCCGCTTTACACCTCGCTGCGCATTTAAGACAATAGTTCGTGGACACTCAATCCATCGTCATCCTTGACTTCGGTTCGCAATACACCCAGCTTATCGCGCGACGCATTCGCGAGCAGGGCGTATTTTCCGTCGTCCTGCCCTGTACTTCCTCCATAGACGAGATCAAGAGCTATCGTCCGGTGGGCATTGTGCTCTCCGGAGGTCCGTGCTCGGTTTATGATGCCGACGCTCCGCCCGCCGACGAGCGCATCCTCTCCCTCGGGCATCCCATCCTTGGCATCTGCTACGGGTTGCAGTTCATCACCCACAAGCTGGGCGGCAAGGTGCGCTCGGCTGCGAAGCGCGAATATGGGCATGCCACGGTTGAGGTGCTCGAAGGCTCGCAGCTCTTCAAAGACATGCCATCATCGCTCAACGTATGGATGTCGCACGGCGATGAAGCGGTAGAGCTTCCTCCGGGATTCCGCACCATTGCCCGCTCTCCTCACGCGCTCGCCGGGATTGAAGACCCGGAGCGGCGTACATGGGCGGTGCAGTTCCATCCCGAGGTCCACCACACTAAATTCGGCACCAACCTGCTGCGCAACTTTATCTTCAATATATGCGGCGCGAAGGCAGACTGGACGCCGGCGCGCTTCATTGACGAGAGTGTTGCCGCAATCCGCAAAACCGTGGGCGAGGGACGCGCCATTTGCGCCCTTTCCGGTGGCGTGGATTCTTCGGTGGCCGCTACGCTGGTGCATCGCGCCATTGGCGAGAGACTCACCTGCGTATTTGTGAATAACGGCGTGCTGCGCAAGAACGAGTTTACGAAGGTGCAGAAGAACCTGCGCGAGCACCTCGGACTCAACCTGGTAGCGGTTGATGCCACCAAGCGATTCCTGGACAA
>CAYTQA010000040.1:0-8873 GCA_964439495.1 uncultured Terriglobales bacterium
GTGGACGCAAACCTCTTCAAGTCGGCAATCTCGGCCGTCGGCGGATGGACGATCGCGCAGGACCCTCCGCTGCAGCCGCTGCGTTCGGGCAGGGCACGAGGCAAGCTCTATGGCGGCTGCCTCTCCATGCTGGCGGCGTCCCTGGGCACCGCTTACGAAATTCAAACCGAGGGCACCGTTCTTTTCATCGAAGATATAGCCACCAAGCCTTACCAGATCGATCGCATGCTGATGCAATTGAAATATGCCGGCAAGCTGGACCAGGTGAAAGGAATGATCTTCGGCGAAATGGTGGACTGCATTCAGGAGCGCGACCAGGGCTACACTTTGCAAGAAGTGATTATGCGCGTGCTGGCCGATTTTGATTTTCCGGTCTGTTATGGATTGCGTTCGGGGCATGTCTCTTCCGGCAATATCACCTTGCCGCTGGGGATACAAACTCAATTGACGGTTTCCGGCAGCGATGTTGTTCTGGAAATTTGCGAAGGCGCGACCACGCGGAGCGCCGGGGTTCAGGCAGTTACATCATGAATGATCGCCAACATATCCATCTGATAGGAATCTGCGGGACGGCGATGGCCTCCCTGGCCGGACTTTTGAAGCAACGGGGCTATCAAGTGACCGGCTCCGACGCGGCGGCTTACCCTCCCATGTCCGACCTGTTGCGCAGCATGGCCATCCAGGTCTTTGAGCCCTACGATGAAAAGAACGTGAAATCCCGTCCCGACCTGGTGGTGGTGGGCAACGCCATATCGCGCGGCAACCCTGAGCTGGAATATGTGCTCGACCAGCGCATCCAATTCCGGTCGCTTCCGCAGATGCTCTATGACAGCTTCCTGCGAGGACGAGAGCCGGTTGTGGTCGCCGGCACCCATGGAAAGACCACCACGACCTCCATGCTGGCCTGGATCTTTCAGACCGCCGGGCTCGATCCGTCTTTCCTGATCGGCGGCATTGCGGAGAACTTCGGCAGCAGCTTTGCCTTGCGCCCAACCAAGCACTTCATTATCGAAGGCGATGAGTACGACTCCGCATTTTTCGATAAAGGGCCAAAATTCCTGCATTATTTCCCTGATGCGGTGATACTTACCTCCGTCGAATTCGACCACGCCGATATCTACAAGGACCTGGATGCGGTAAAGACGGCATTCAAGCGTCTTGTGAACCTTGTTCCCCGCCGCGGATGGATCATCGCCCATGACGCGAATCCCAATGTGGATGAGTGCGTGGCCAGGGCCTTTTGTCCGGTGGAAAGATACGGCTTTAGGCAAGACAGCCTGTGGCGCGCGCATGACGTGCAATACGGCGCCAGCGAAACCCGCTGGCGGGTCTCCCGCGAAGGGCGGCCCTGGGGAGATTTTGCCTTCAGCCTGGCGGGTGAGTACAACGTGCTGAATGCGACCGCGGCGGCGGCGATGGCCGCCAATTACAAGATCCCCGTAGAGAAAATTGCCGAAGCCCTGCGCGCCTTCAAGAGCGTGAAGCGCCGCCTGGAAGTGAAGGCGGAGGTCCATGGGACCACCATCATCGACGACTTTGCGCACCATCCTACCGCAATCGCGGAGACCCTGAAGGCGTTGCGCATGAAATATCCGGGGCGCAGGCTGTGGGCGGTGCTGGAGCCCCGTTCCAACACATTGCGCCGCAATGTCTTCGCCGCCGAGCTGGTGCGCAGCTTAAGCCTGGCGGACGAGATTGTGATTGCCAGCGTCTTCAAGGCCGAGGCCATACCGGAGAAGGAGCGGCTTTCGGTCGCGGAAGTTCTTCGTGCGCTGAAGAAAAACAAAAAACCGGCCCGGGAATGCCAGGATGCCGACGCGATTGTGGATTCCATCGCTCCCGAGGTGCGCTCAGGGGATGTGGTCGCTATTCTCTCCAACGGAGGATTTGGCGGAATTTATGAGAAACTACCGCAGCGGTTGAATCAACTGCGGGAGGCGCCTGCCAAAGCGTGACCAGAAAAGCCATTCCAGTTTCCGGCATCATTTTTATTTTCCTGTTTTCCGCGCTGCATTGCGCCGGTCAGCTATCGCCTGTGGAGTACAAGGTCTCGCTTGGAGATGCGGCCCATCATATTGTGAATGTTTCTGTTCGGGCCGAAGGCAGCGGAGAGAAGATGGATTTCCAGCTTCCAGTCTGGAATGCGCTCTACCAGATTCGTGATTTCGCCAAGAATGTAATCTCGCTTTCCGCCCGCGACGCTGCCGGGAAGGCGCTCAGGGTCCGCAAGCTCGACAAGACAACCTGGCGCGTCTTCACGCAAGGCAGTAAATCCGAAGCAATTCAAATCCAATATCGAATCATCGCCGACCAGCCCGGCCCTTTTGGCGCGCAGATCACTCCGGAGCATGCCTTTCTTAATCTCGCGGAGGTCCTGGGCTATCCCAAAGGGCAGCGCGATCACCCGGTCACGTTGAGCTTTACCGATCTGCCATTCGATTGGAAATTGGCCACGGCGCTACAGGAGAGCGGGCAGTCTCCGGCTTCCAGCGAGCTGCGCGCCAGCAATTATGACCGCCTGGTGGACAGCCCGTGTGAGCTGGGCGGATTTCGGGAGTTTTCCTTCGAGCAGGGTGGCGCGAAATACCGGGTCGCGATTGATGCCGCTCCCCAGGATTACAAACCGGACGATCTGATTCAGTCCTTGCGAAAGATTACCGCGGCTGAGGTGGACTGGATGGCGGACCGTCCCTTGAATCATTATTTATTCATCTATCATTTTTCACGCGGGCCAGCGGGCGGCGGAATGGAGCATGCTTATTCGACCGCGATTGCCACGCAGGCGTCCGCCCTCGAAGACCTTTCCGGCTTCAATTCCGTGAGCGCCCATGAGTTCTTTCATCTGTGGAATGTAAAGCGCATCCGTCCGGCCACGCTGGAACCTATTGATTACACTCGCGAGAATTACACGCGCGCTCTCTGGTTCAGTGAAGGGGTAACCAGCACCGTCGCCGATCTCGCCCTGCTGAAAGCCAGTTTGCTTACGGAGAAGGAATATCTGTCGAGGATTTCGACGGCAATCACTACCCTTGAAAATCGGCCCGCGCGTCTCACCCAATCCGTGGAGGAATCGAGCCTGGACACGTGGTTCGATGGTTATCCGGTCTATCGTTCTCCCGAGCGCAGCATCAACTACTACAACAAAGGGGAGATTCTCGGGGTGCTGCTTGATCTGAAAATTCGCGAGGATACACAGGGAAGAAAGTCGCTGCGCGATCTCTTTCAGTCCATGAACAGAGACTACGCAAAGCGAGGCAGGTTCTTCGACGATTCCGATGGGGTGCGCGCCTCCGCTGAAGCGCTCACCTCAACCGACCTTCGCGATTTTTTTATGCGCTATGTGGCCGGCGTCGATGAGCTTCCTTATCAGGAGCTATTTGCCACGGTGGGTCTGGATTTAAGCAGGCAGGTGAAGACCATCGCCGATGCGGGATTTACAGCCCTGCGCAACTTCGATGGGCCGCTGGTTGTCACCCAGGTGACGGGAAAAGCAGCCACGGAAGCAGGGGTGCGCGTCGGCGACGAAATCGAGGAGATTGAAGGCAAGGCGCCCACCCGTAGCATGGATGTACTGGTCGCGTCCCTGGCCCCGGGCAGCGCAGTTCATATGAAGTTACGGCGAAGAGGAAGCCTGATTCCTATTACGCTGCTTCTCGAAGGCAAAGAGAGTGCGTCCTTCGTCCTGGAGGACCGGCCGCAGATCACCGCCGCGCAGCGCGCCCGGCGCGGGGCCTGGCTGAACTCCGAAGATGAAGGCGCCGCGACCATCCTGCAAATGAAAACGAGCGTGCCGTGATCCGTACCGCCATTGCCGTACTCTTTTGCATTGTGTGCATGCCACCGGCGGCGCTGATCGGATTTCCCTGGACTTTCATAAGCGGCCGGGCAGATCTCCTCTACAAAATGGCGATGAAGATTACCACCGCTGGACTCTGGCTGGCCGGAATCAAGGTGGAAGTGCGAGGCCGGGAGAACATCGATCCCGCGGGCACATACATTTTTATGTGCAATCATGTTTCGAACCTCGATCCGCCAATTCTGATACCCAAACTTCCCAGACGCAGCTCCGTGCTGGTGAAAAAAGAACTCTTTCGTATACCGCTCCTGGGGCCCGCAATGCGCCTGGCCAGCTTGGTGCCGGTGGACCGCGGCAATCGGGAGGCCGCGATCGGCAGCGTGCACACAGGTGTGAAGGTGCTGAAGGCTGGGATCCATATGATGGTCTTTCCCGAAGGCACCCGCTCCCGCGATGGGCGGCTCCTCCCGTTTAAAAAGGGACCTTTTTACCTTGCCCTGGAGAGCGGAGTCCCTATCGTTCCGGTGACCATAACCGGCACGCGGAAGCTTATGCCAAAAGGGTCGGCGGTAATTCATCCTGGCACGGCTGTACTCACCTTTCATCCTCCGCTTAACACCGTACATTTTGAGAGCAGGGAGGCGCTTATGGAGGCCGTGCGCCAGGCAATTGAATCGGCGCTGCCACAGGAGCAGATGCCGCTGGTGAACCCCAGTCCGGAGTAGATTTCTGCGGAAAAGTCGAAGCGTCCAAACGGGTACGCCCGGAGTCGCGGACAGAAGGCCCGCTGTATTATTCGATTCCTAATTGCGATCTGGCGGCGGCGCTCAAGCGTTCCGGTCCCCAGGGCGGGTTCCACACCAGGTTCACGTTGGCACTGGTCACGCCGGACATCTGCTCGATGCGCTCCTTGACTTGGCGGCTGATCTCCACGTGGGCCGGGCATCCCTGGGAGGTCATTGTCATCTCGATATCTACGTTCTGCCTGCTGTCGGGCTCAGCCGGATCGGGCTCGATTTTTACGTTATAAATCAGCCCCAGGTCCACGATATTTACCGGAATCTCGGGATCGTAACAGTCTTTCAGCGCGGTCAATACATCTTCCTCGGTCACATTCATACAGATCTCCTCCAGCCTCTCTTCTAGTTTAAAACGAGAGCAGGGAATTGCAGAAGCCGTGCGCAGCTCCGCCCCGCAAAAATCCATTAAAATAAAGGTGTTCCCTTTGGGCGGGCAGGAGACTCTCATCTGGGAGGATGTGAATTATGGAAAAGGCGACATTTGGCGCGGGATGCTTCTGGGGCGTGGAGGCCGAGTTCCGTCGAGTTCCCGGAGTGACCGATACGGCCGTCGGGTATCTGGGAGGGAGCCTTCCTGATCCTACCTATCATGATGTCTGCACCGATCGCACCGGACACGCGGAGGTGGTGCAGATCACCTTCGATCCCACCAAGGTTTCGTATGACCAGTTGCTTGACCTCTTCTGGGAGCTTCACGATCCTACGACGCTGAACCGTCAGGGGCCGGATATCGGAACGCAATATCGCTCCGCCATCTTTTTCCATACGCCGGAGCAGGAGGCCGCCGCCCGCGCTTCCAGGGAAAGGCAACAGGCCTCCGGCAGATTCAAGCGCCCCATTGTGACCGAAATTACCCCGGCTTCGACCTTCTATCGCGCGGAAGAATACCACCAGAGATATCTGGAAAAGCGCGGCCTGGCTTCGTGCCATATTTAAGTACCTGAAATTTTCAGGCTTTTAAAATTTCCAGCGTGGTCTTGATCCCCTTCACCTCGCCGCTGAACCAGCGCTTGAAATCTGTCCAGGGAAGGCGTTGGGTGATCATCTGCCGCAGGGCCCCGGGCCACTTCTTTTCAATCTCCACCATATCGGCGGCCCCCATCTTGAAGTGCCGCCGATTGGCGTTGACGCTGCCAAAGACAACATTGTTCCGCAATACCAGGTCTTGATTGATACTGTCGATGGGCTCTTCGGCGGTGTTGTGTCCTCCGGTCACACTGAGCAGCGCCATGATTCCATCCGGGGAGAGAAGCTGCATCGCATCGAAGGCGACCCGCGAACTGCCCGTTCCCTCGATGATGAGATTGATTTCCCCCTGTGCCTCCTTTTTCAGGTCCATGAGGGTGGCATTGGCGACGGAAAAATAGTGCGCCTCCAACTGGCCCACAATGCTGCTGCGCAGATCGTTGGAGGGATCGCGTCCCACCACATAAGTGGTCAGCCCGCGATGACGGAGCACGGCAGCCGCCAGCATCCCGACCGGTCCTGCCCCCAGCACCACCGCCAGTTTGGGCATCCAGGACATGCGCTTCTGGATGAGGAAGCAGTGATCGATGGCCTTTTCCACCACGGACATGGGTTCCAGCAGTACGCCGATATCTTCGATTTCAGGGGCGATCAGGTTCAGATATTGCGCTTCTTCGACGTAGAACTCTGACATGAATCCATGACGGCGCATGATGCCGCGCTCCGTGTATTTTCCGCTTGAGCACATATCGATTTCGCCATGGGCGCAGTTGTAACAAACGCCGCATGGGCGCCGGACGGTGGAAACGACGAAATCGCCGGGCTTGAAGTCGCTTACATCCTTCCCAACTTCCTGCACCACGCCAAAGTTCTCATGGCCGAGGATGAGGTAATCGTCTCCGGCGGGCGCCTGGCCATAGTCCCCGCGATTGATGTCGGAATCGGTCCCGCAGAGGCCGGCGCGAATCATCTTTACCAGCACCTCGCCGGGAGCGGGCCTCGGATCGGGCACATCGAAAAAATGAAGGGTGTCCTTCTTGCCGGGATTGGCCACCAGAGCTTTCATCGTGCGGCATCTTCCTTTCAGTTGCGGATATTTAGATGAGAGTCATCGGAGAGAAGCGAGGCTGCCTGAATTCCGAAAAGTAGTCTGCGATTTGCAATATGCCGGAGATTGTAATCAGGATTAGAATGGATGTGCGCCGGCACTCTCTTCTGCTGCCAGGATGCGAAACATGTGAATGGCATTTTCGCCAAGCATGATGAAAAGGCCATTCTGAGCGATCTCGGATGCGAGACGCCGGTAGGTCTGTCCATTGAATTCGTCTGCAAGATTGATTTCCGCTGCAGGCAGCATGGATTCAGGCAGGAAGATTCGTCCGGTAGAAGTCCCCGCGCCTAGGTTCACCACCACCAGATGGTCCCGCCCTGCGGGATGCTGCCACGAATATGCGATAAGGTTTTCGTGCGTCCGATCTCTATCCGGCTGCACGTCGAGCAAGGTCCATCGTCCCTCATGGAAGGCGGGAGAATTGGCAATGCTTAGGATCTTCTCGTATAGAATGCGCGTCCCCGGGTCTGGCGCCTCTTCCTGGGCATGGGCGAGCTGCACCGGAATTTTTATTCTCCGGCCATCGAACTGGCCTTCGTAATAGAAGCGCATTCCAGTGATGGTGGCCATGAGAGCGGCCACCGCAGGCAGGCGAGCGCCAAAGAGTTGGGCGCTGCGCGCTTCATCGTGGTTTTCGATAAAACGGGCCGATCGGCCTTGAAATTCCAGTGGATCGTGCTGCAGATGCTGCTTGATTTCCGGTATGGCACGCTCGCGCAGGCGATCATAAAAAACTTTATCGTATGTGAAATCGAAGCCAAGCTGCTGGAGCCGCGCTTCCGTGCCCCAGTAAGCCTCCGCCAGCCAGATGAAATCGGGCAATGCCGCCGTTGCCTCCCGCCAGAACTCTTCCTGGGGCGCAGGCCAGTTCTCTAATTGGCTGTTCCATGTCCTGGCGAAGATATCATTCAGAAGCAGCATTGCCATATCACAGCGGACGCCGTCGCATAGTTGCGCGATCCTGCCCAGCTCGGCGAGTATTGCCAGGCGAAGCCGCGGATTGAAGTAGTTAAGCTGCGCCGTGTCTGTCCAGGGCGGAAAGTATGGGTCCCGGCCATGAGCGATGAAATGCGTATTCCCGTTCTCTTCGGAAAGATAAAAATCCCGGGGAGCGCGTTCAAAATCCTGCAACGCGCCTTGAATGTAATAGTCGGGATGCTCCCGCACCCAGCGATGGTCGAGCCCGGTATGGTTGGGGACAAAATCGAGGATGAGCCTCATGCCGCGAGCATGAAGTTTTTCGCGCAACGAAACGAGCTCCGCGATGGAGCCGATACGCTCGTCCACCTCATATGCCTGTATGGAAAAGGCGGAGCCAACCACATCCTGAATGGTCCCGTTGGGCAGCGCGGCATCATAGCCGGCGAAGAGGCCGGGAAGGGAGCGCGCGATTGTTCTTCCCGCCGGGCTCCGCTTCCATACCCCCATCAGATAGACCACATCGAAGCCAAGCTGTTGCAGCCTGTCCCATTCCGAATCGGGCGCCGATCCCAGCGTGATCTTCCGGCCCTGCGAAGCGCTGAGCCGGTCCAGCCACGCCCAGGTATTGATTTCATACAGATGAGGATGAGCGCGCAAGGCTTTCAGGGGCATCTGGTTCGCTGCCGAGGGCGAAACGGCGTGCGCGGCTTTCTCAGGTATGGAGGTCATGGAAGAGACCCCAGCGCGATGTCTGGGCAAATTGGACTGCTGTTCAGGCCGTCTGGGGCTTGGACGTGGTACTTAGGTATTAATGTGATTAATACAATAAATAACTGAAAAGTTATTGTGAGTTCATCGGTTTCATTGTAAAGTTTCTGGCACTGGTTCGTCCTGCTTTTCATCACTGTTTACATTTCATAAATCGCAGGATTTGGTATATGACTCCCGGCTTCCTTCTGACCTTCGATCTCTCTCAGACGCAAGCAAAATCCTTATGGTGAGGTTGCGGCATGAAAAAACTTTTTGCAATAGCAAGAACCGCGGTAACTCTTCTGTTCGTCTTTCTTGCAGTCAACTTCCTGGCTGCGCAAACGGCACAAAATGCTACTCATCTCATTCCCAGCGGGAAAGGCTGGGGGGTGGAAACCGAGCAGGGCCCCAGCGAGCAGCACGTTCATAACGGCACAGTCACCACCGGCAACGGTATCTCTTACCATGGCGGCCCGGTCATGACCGAGAGCTCGGTGAATATCTATTTCATCTGGTACGGCAATTGGAA
>CAYTQA010000040.1:8883-11420 GCA_964439495.1 uncultured Terriglobales bacterium
CCCGCCGACACCGTCATTCTCACAGCGGACACCGTCGTCGTCATCGACGACACGCGGCTCGGGAAGCCGGTGGATGGAGCGGAAGCCATATCTATTTCATCTGGTACGGCAATTGGAATTCGAGCGGCTCCAACAGTCAGACAACGGTAAACCTGCTTGATGCACTGTATGGCACTGGCGGGTTGGGTGGATCGAATTACGAGAAGATCAACACCACCTACGGAGACTATACCTCGAATGTGAGCGGCAATCTGGCCTTGACGAAGTCAACCACTGACAACTATTCGCAGGGCAGCAGGTTTGGTGATTCCGGGGTGCTGGCGATCGTGACCCGTGCAATCAATGATGGAAGCCTGCCCAACGATCCGGGCGGCGTCTATTTTGTGCTGACTTCTTCCGATGTGAGAGAGACATCGGGGTTCTGCACCAGATACTGCGGCTGGCATACCCACGGGACCATCAACGGCTCCGACATTAAATATTCATTCGTAGGCAATCCGGACCGTTGTCCTTCGGCCTGCGAGGCACAGACCACTAGCCCGAATGGCGATAGCGGCGCCGATGGCATGGCTTCCGTAATGGCCCATGAAACCGAAGAGGCGATATCCGACCCGGACCTCAACGCCTGGTACGATTCTTCAGGCAACGAGAATGCCGATAAGTGCGCCTGGAAATGGGGACCCACCCAGACGGCTGCGAACGGCTCCAAATACAACCAGACGCTGGCCGGGCACGAGTGGCTGATCCAGACGAATTGGGAAAACATGTCAGGCGGCGGTTGTGCGCAGGTTTATGGCGGCGCCTTCTATACCAACTAGATCGTTCTTCGCTTAAAAAGAAGGCCGTTCGGTTTCAGCCGGACGGCCTTTTTTATTAAAATGACAGCCGAGTATCAGACAGCCTAATGATCTGAAGAGGACGTCCCGATGAAGAATATTGCCATGCTTCCACTGTTTGTCTTATGCCTTTGTTTTTCGGGGGCTGGTATGGCCCAGGCGCCCTCCCCATCCGGACGCGCGGCGCGGATTAGCACTCCCACCCGGCAAGTCGGTGTCTTTTCCGGGCTTGAAAACCAATGCATGAATGCCATCCAGCAGAAGGACCAGCCCGCGCTCGAACATCTGCTCACGGATGATTTCGAGCTCTGGATCGCGGGGAACGATGATCCCATCCCCCAGCAGGATTTCCTTTCGGCGGTAAAAGGCCAATTGCAGGTGCAGTCATTCCGCATCCGCCAGTTGTCGGTGCACACCTATCCCAGTGTTGCGGTAGTGAATTTCATGCTTGGCGCCAAGGCGCAGTTTGCCGGCAAGGAGCGTAGCGGCAACTATTTTGTGGTGGACGTCTGGCAGCAGAATGGCGACCAGTGGCAGCTTGCGGTCCGGTATCTTTCAAAGTCCGGCAACGCCCCCGAGATGCATCCCCGGCCCACGGGCAAGGAATAGTTGTCCGTTACGCCATGACGCTGGCTGTGTATTCGTCGTAGGTGCCCTTGAAATCCTGAATTGCGCCGTGTTCGAAGTGCCAGATGCGGGTAGCGACTTCTTCAATCAGGTCATGATCGTGAGTTACCAGGAGCACTGTCCCGTCATACCGTTGCAGCGCGATATTGAGCGCGTTGATGGATTCGAGGTCCAGGTGATTGGTCGGCTCGTCCAGCAGCAGGATGTTGGGCTTCTGCAGCATGAGCTTGCAGAAGAGCAGGCGCGCGGCCTCGCCACCGGAGAGGGCCTCGGTGGGCTTGATGCCTTCCTCACGCTGAAAGAGCATCTGTCCCAGCACCCCGCGCAGCTCCTCGGTCGAAGCCTGGGGATCGAATTGCCGCAGCCAGTCAAGCACGTTCGAGCCGTTCTCGATGGATTGCCTGTGGTCCTGCGCGAAATAACCGATCTGCGCCTCGTGCCCCCACTTTACCTCGCCAGAGTTGATGCTGAAATTTTCCTCGGGAGTATTCGCCAGCAATGCCTTTAGCAGCGTCGTCTTGCCGATGCCGTTGCGGCCGATCAGCGCGATCTTTTCGCCGCGCGTGACTTTGGCGCTGAATTTGTTGATGACCGGAGTGTCGCCGTAGCTCTTGCTGACATCTTCAAACTCAAGCACGTGACGTCCCGAAGGCCGGTTCATGGAGAACTTGATGAACGGACGTTGAATATTGGACCGGGCCAACTCCGCCGTTTGCAGGCGCTCCACTTCCTTCTTGCGCGACATTACCTGGCTGGAACGAGTGCCGGCGGAGAAGCGCGCGATAAACTGGTTCAATTGCGCGATCTTCTTTTCGCGCTGCGCGTTCTGGGCTTCGATCTGCGAGCGGGCCTGGGTTTTGGCCATCACCATATCGTCGTAGCTGCCGGTGTAGGTAATGATGGTCTGATAATCGATGTCGGCGATATGGGTGCAAACACTGTTCAGGAAGTGGCGATCGTGTGAAATCACGATCAGCGTTCCTTCATAGTGAAGCAGGAAATCCTGCAGCCAATGGATCGAGTCGAGATCGAGATAGTTGGTCGGCTCGTCCAGCAGCAGCGCTTGCGGATGCC
>CAYTQA010000040.1:11430-13851 GCA_964439495.1 uncultured Terriglobales bacterium
CTTCTGCCCGCCCTGCAGTTCGCCCATCTTGCGCTCGTGCAGCTCCTGCGGGATGTCCAGGCCGTCCAGCAGGATCGCGGCGTCGCTCTCGGCGGTATAGCCGTCCTCTTCGGCAACGATGCCTTCGAGCTCGCCCAGCCTCATGCCGTCCTCGTTCGTCATCTCCGGCCGCGCATAAATGTGCTCCCGCTCCTCCAGCGCCTTCCACAGGCGTTGATTCCCCATGATGACGCTGTCAATCACGCGATAGGCGTCGAATGCGAACTGGTCCTGGCGCAATACCCCAAGCTTCTTGGGGCGGACGACCGTGCCTTTTTGCACGTCAATTTCGCCGCTCAGGACCTTCATGAAGGTGGATTTGCCGCAGCCATTGGGCCCAGTCAGGCCGTAACGCTTACCCGGGGTAAACGCGGTGGTGACATCTTCAAACAGAACTTTTGCGCCGTAGCGCATGCTTACATCGGAAACAGAGATCATCTTGGTTGTACAGGCCTTATTGAATCTGGGGAGTCTGCGGTAGGGCTAAAGAACGAAGTCCGAAGCAACTACTCTAGCCTATACAGGATAACATTTAGACCGCGCTCCGCGCCATATCGCCAGCCCCTCGCCGCCATGAAAACCGGTAAATTTCCTGCAAGTTACAGCATCCCAAGCGATCTGGATACAAATGAAGAATTTGCGGGTGCGGCCCTCTGACCGCTTCGAAACCGGACGTAAGCGCCCAAGGGCGTGGTCAGAGTGCGTAGCCGCCCGATGAGGGCCATTGCTGTATGAATAAAGGACTTATAAACGTCATTCGAGGAGTGAAGCTCGGCGTCTTTCTGATGTCTTTTGGCGCAGTCTGTCTGGCGGTTGGACCGGCCGACGCTAACCCGGCCAACGCCAGCAACCTGCCGCCTTCCGGGGTCACTCCGGAGCAGGTTATCCAGAGGTTTGCCGCCAAGGAGGAGGCGTTCAAGATTGCCCGGGAGCATTACACCTATGACCAGGAGGTCACGGTCCAGACGCTCGATGGGAACTCCGTGGATGGAGAGTACAAACAAACCGTGGAGATTACGTTTGACGATCAGGGACATCGGGTGGAAAAGGTGTTATATGCGCCCGCTCCCACCCTTACTCGCATTGAGATGACGCGGGAAGATATTGACGATATCGAGAACCGGCTGCCTTTTGTGCTCACCACCGAGGACATTCCCGCCTACAACATCACCTACATCGGGAAGCAGCACGTTGACGAGCTGGACACGTACGTATTTAACCTCGCGCCTAAAAAGATTGAGAAAGGGAAGCGCTATTTCCAGGGCAAGATTTATGTGGACGATCAGGACATGCAGATCGTGCTCACCGATGGCAAGACCGTCCCTGAAATCCGGGGCCACAGCCAGGAGAACCTCTTTCCGTCCTTCGTCACCTATCGCGAGCAGGTGGACGGAAAATACTGGTTTCCTACTTACACCAAAGCCGACGACTATCTCCATTTTTCCAGCGGGGATGTGCACATCCGGGAGATCGTGAAATATACCAATTACAAGCGGTTTGGCAGCGATGTGAAGATTTTGTTCGACGGGCAGGAGGTCAAATCCGCCCCGAACGCGCAGCATCCACAGCAATAACAGTGGAAAGAAGAGCCTCCAACGGGAGAAGGGGCGCCGATTTCATGGCGCCGGCAGGGAAAACTGATTAGCTTTACAAAGTATTTTATTTTCAAATAGATAGGAGTGATGATTCGGCAGGTTGTATTTTGCAAGAAAATGCTTGACGGGGAGGATGAAAGCAGTTAATTTACCGTATTCTCCATGAGGGTGGCATAAAGCTTTGCCCTTGAGGAGTGCGGTTCCCCTAAATAAGAGTAACTCTGGCCTAAGAACCAGCATCTAAGAAGGGTCTAGGGTTTCTCTCCAGTAAGTCGTTAATCCTTTGTAACAAATGGCCCCGTGAAAACGTCTAATTGGAAAGAACTGGACTGCTACAACTTAAAGGGATAACCGCCTTTTTGGCGGTTTCATCTGAAAAGACGGGCATCCAGCATGTGGGCTGATTAATTCCTGGAAGGAGCTTATATTATGCGTTCTGATCTTATTTATGGTGCACTGGGAACGGTGCAGAATCGTTATATGTTGTGTCAATTGGCTTCCAAGGCCACGCGAAAGTTCCACAAGCCGAATACGCGTGTTCAGGAAACCATGAATGATGTTTTGGTCCGCTTTGGAAAGGCAAAAGATCCAGAGCGGGTCCTTCAACCGGAAGAACGGGTCATGGAACCTCAGCGTAGAGCTGCTTGATTTGGTCACTCACTGCGCGCCAGCGCAGTGAGATCCTTTCCTGCCTGTAACCTTCAGGTTTTAACCTTCCTCTTTTTATCAAATTCCATAGGTGAACATGACAATCGCAGAGTTAAAAGAAAAAAACATTACGGAGTTG
>CAYTQA010000041.1:0-13695 GCA_964439495.1 uncultured Terriglobales bacterium
TTACGTTGAGAAAACTGATCGCTTCTTTTAAAAGAACTGAAACATGGCCAATCCCGCTTCTGTCGCCATGTTGCGCCTCCTGGGAGGCTTCGCTGCTGAAACTGTCCGTATCGTCTTCGGTCACTAGATGCCCAAGTCAGCGAGTGTCTTTTCATCCTCTTCCGTGAGTGGGTTGGCTTCCAAATGCCTGCGGAATGCCTCTGCGTTCCGCACTTCCAGGAACGTTAAGTTCCCGAACACCAGAACATCGCCCTTCACTTCCGCCGATTCCCGCAACAACTGCGGGACCAGCACTCGTCCCTGACTGTCCATCTCGACCACCTGACCGTAATAATTCACCCGGTCAAGGAACTTCTTTTTCGCAGGATTGAAGTTGGAAACCGTCGCCAACTTCTCCTCAATCTTTTTCCACTCCTCGAAGGGATATATCTCGGCACTTTTCCCATCGCGGCTGGTGATGTAAAACTGTGTACCGTACTGCTCGTCGATGGCGCGCTTGAATTCCGCTGGCAGCTTCAAACGGCCTTTTTCGTCGACGCGAGTTGGGTGATTGCCACGAAACATTTGTTTTGCGCCGGATTCCCTTTAGCGTTCCGGCTTGAATCTTTGCTGCTGTCGCCAAAAGGGCGACCAAGGAGGCTGAAATCTGGAGTTGCTTTGAACCGTGGCTGGATGGGCTGTGCTGGATCATCTACTCCGCCTTCCCTTTTCGACCACTTTCATTGTTTTGATGATTAGTTCACTCCACTTTCAACCACTTTTGACCACATCTTTACGCTTAAAGGCTTCTGTGTCAATCACTTTTTTCAAAGTCTATGATTTTTTTTAGGGAAGATTGTGAAAATTACAAGGGATTGGGACGGGCCTGAAGCAGAGTACAACAGATAGTGTTTTATACGGTGATTCCGGAGCTTGGGCCCAAGCTGAACAGAGGAGGGATTGGGTACTGGCTGGTAGCGGATCTCGGCAATCTCCGGGTGATACACTTCGGCTTTGGCGAACTCACAAAAACCCTCCGGAATCGTGGCGTTCGGCATTTTTGAAGCCGATTTGCGGACCGGGGAGCTGCGCCGCCATGGCTCCCGGCTGAAGGTGCAGGAGAAGCCTTTTCAGGTGCTCGCCATCCTGCTGGAACGGCCCGGCGAATTGGTTGACCGTGAAGAGCTGCGGGAGCGCCTCTGGCCCAGCGACACCTTCGTTGACTTCGATCACGGGCTCAATACGGCGGTCAACAAATTGCGAGAGGCGCTGGGAGACTCCGCCGCCAATCCCAGATTTATCGAGACCCTGCCCCGCCGCGGCTACCGCTTTATAGCCAGCGTCCGCCAGATAACTCCGGACCCTGCCGCAGCCACTGCTCGACCGGAGACTCCGGCCCCGGTTGCCGCTCCTTCCAACCTGCCCGGTCCTTTAAACTCTCTGCCCAGTTTCATGCCGCCAGCGGCTATGCAGATAGACTCCGACGGCGAAGAAGAACTGCCCTCCGCCCCGCGTCCCGTCACCCGCACGATTCTGGTTTTGACCCAGCTCGGCTATCTCATCATGTACATTTTCGCCCTGCATGCCTTCTTCTCCCGCTATGTGGAGCGTGCCGACCTTACGGTGGTTTTTACCTGGCTGCCCGAGGTGCTTATGTGGGTGGCGATTGTCAGCCTGCCGCTCCGCCTTTATCTGTTTTTTGCCATCAGCTTCGATTACGCGCTCTTGTCCCGTAAATTCCGCCGGCTCTTTCCCATCCTTTTTGTGCTGGATGAGCTGTGGGCGCTCTCGCCATTCCTGATCATCTCCAAACTCGGCGTGGGCATCACCTTCGTTGCTGTCGCCTCATTCGTCTATCTGCCATTCGTGCAACGCACCATGATGTGGATGAGCTATGGCCCTCCCGCCGCTGACCTGCATAGGAAGACCGTCAAAATTAGATGATCCATGGGCGGTGCGGTATCCTCAAACAACCGGCATGAATTCGCTTACTCAGCTCACCGCGCTCCAGCTTGCGAAGTGGATCCGGCTGCGTAAGGTCTCTCCTGTGGAAGTAGTTTCGGAGCACCTGAAGCGCATCGCCGATTTGAATCCAACGCTCAACGCCTTCATAGAAGTCCGCGCGGAAGCCTGTCTTGAAGAAGCGCGGCGGGCCGAAGCCGTGGTGATGCGTGGCCAAGCGATCGGTCCGCTGCACGGGGTCCCCATCAGCATCAAAAGTTCGATGGCGGTCGCCGGGCTCAGGCACGAAGCCGGCAGCCGGACGCGCGCGGGCATCATCGCCCACGAAGACGCTCCGCTGGTGAAGCGCCTGAAGGCCGCGGGAGCGATCGTTCTGGGCGCTACTAACGCGCCCGAAATGCTGATGGCCTACCACACCGAAAACCCAATCTACGGACGCACCAACAACCCATGGGAGCTGGATCGCACGCCCGGAGGGTCGAGCGGCGGTGAAGCGGCGGCGATAGCCAGCGGGATGTCTGCGGGCGGGGTGGGCAGCGATGGCGGAGGCTCCATCCGAGTGCCTGCCCACTTCAGCGGAATCTGCGGCCTCAAACCGACCCCGGGACGCATCCCCGCGACCGGCCATTTTCCCGAGAGTCTGGGACCCTTTGCCTTGCTCGGAGTCGTGGGGCCGATGGCGCGCACCATCGCCGATCTTGAGCTCTTTTTTCGAATCATGGCCGGCCCCGATCCGGGCGACACGTTAGCGGCCCCGGTCCCGGTGCGCGACATTCCCGCCGCGGAAGCTCGCAAGCTGCGCATCGGATATTTTGCGGAGCATCCGTCGTGCCCGGTTACGCCGGACACCAAACAGGCGGTGCGCGCCGCGGTCGCCGCCCTTGAGCAGCAGGGCTTCGAGGTAGTCCCCTATCAGCCAGAAATACTCGACAAGGCCCGCGAGTACTGGTGGATGCTCTTCGTCCGACTCGGCGGCGAACTGATTCTACCCATCTTTGACGGACGCGAGGATGAAACCAGCGCCATCCTGCGCTACGCGCGCGGCGAGCCCGGGCCTTCCAAACAGGATTTGCTCGATGCCTGGTTTGGGCGCGACGAGCTGCGCCTCAAGCTCTTCCGCGAAATGGCCGATCTCCCTATCCTTATATGTCCGGTATGCGCCGTTCCCGCCTTTCGCCACGGGGAGCGGCAATGGTCGATCGGCGGCAAAACCGTGGATTACCTTCAGGCCATGATGTATACGCAGTGGTTCAACCTGCTGGGAAATCCCGGCGTGGTCGTTCCGGTCGGCGCCTCTCCGGAAGGATTGCCCATCGGAGTGCAGGTGATCGGCCTGCCTTATGGCGAAGAGTCGATCCTGAAAGTCGCGGCAGCCATCGAATCCGCCTTTGGATTCAAAGCTCCACCGGCTTTGAGTGACTCTGCGCTATAAACGCGTGCCTGACCATTCCATACTCTGGACCCCCATCGGTCAAAGCTATCACTCTGGGCCGTTCTTCCCCTGCTCTTGCGGGTAAGCAAATCTGTAGCTGCTTACCCCTTTGCCGGACTGATAGCGGGTGTTGTATTCGAGCTGGTACTGCAGGGACTTCCCATCCTCGGGATAATGCGTGGCCCGCGGGTAAGGATAGCTCTCCATGGCATGAAATGGCAGGGGCGCGACGGTAAGCGAGTCCGCCTCATAGAAGTCCATATCTTTTACGAAGCCGTTGGCATAGAAGAAGTAATCCCGCTTCCACCCGGCGGGCAGGGTGGGCAAGCGCGAAGGATCGAACTCAACCATCACCTCTTCCCCCGAGCCAAAGATCACATAGTGGTCGTCGGCTTTCGTGAGCAGCGGCATCACGTCGCCATATTTCGTGTACTGGCCTACGTGCCGCGCGTAAGGACCGGTCAGGCTGACCTGCTCGTATGTGTAATCCAGGTCTCCGGGGAAATACTTCTCCTCCGATTTCGGATATCCATGGAAGTGCACCCCGGCATTCGCCATCGGCACTTCATGCACGCGCACCGCAGGATCGGGCGCGCTGTTCTCAACCAGTATCTGGTCCCAGTAGATTTGCAGGTTGGTCACGATTCGGATGCGTCGCGTTCCGGGCGGGATATGTCCGGTAAGCTCCGCCACCATGGTGCGGGGAAGGCCGGCGGGAAATCCCATATCGTCCATCACCCGCACCCATTTACCCTCGGCATTCAGCGCCTCTACATACGGCGCGATCACCTGCACCCCGGCCTGATAGGCGGCATACATGGAATTGGCGGTGAAATATTCGGTAAATCCGTGCATCAGGAGCCGCAGCGGACGCTTCGCGTCCCAATCCCCAAGATCGAGTTGCAGCGTATGCGGCTCGGCGAAGCCGGCGAATTTCAGCAGCTTGAAGCCGCTCACGTATTTGTGGTCTCGCCGGGATAGCGCCGGCAGAACGTTATGCCCCGCATAGTCCCACGCTCCCAGCGGTAGATGCGCATCCCGGCTGGTAATGACTTTAAATTCCGGAAAGGGAGGATTGCTTACGAAGCGCTCGTTGGGATACACCCCCGTGCTGCCGGGATGGTCGATCGCCAGCAGACGCACCTGATCGAGATAGTTCACCTCTTCCATCGGCTCGGCAAAGCGAAAGCTGAGGCGGCCATGGAGCGGCTTGATCAGCAAGCCGTCCACCTTCACGTATTCATCCGGATCGGCGACGTCTCGCTCTCCCGGCCCGATCCAGTGCCCGATGACCGCGGGGCCAATCACATCGGTGATCAGTTGATAGCGTTGACCATTCCAGGCAAAGAGCACCGGGCACGAGCTGCCGCGGCGGTCCATCTCCGTGAATACCTGTGTCTTATTGGACGCGACCTGCACCTCATCCTGCAATACGCCCGTGGGCCACAGCATCCGGACCACGTCCGCTTCCTTCTGCTTGCCCAATCCTGCAATGATCTCCGCCGGCGCCTGGCTCAGATATCCGGAAGAACCGGCCAGCTCCCACTTCTGGTGCTGCTCCCCGGCAAAGACTTCTACCTTAGTACCCAGCGCGCTTTTGTTATCGCCCAGCCCTTTGAAGGCCAGCCGCAAGGAGTTGTTCTGGTTGCCGCCCCGGTTGCGCAGCAGCACCACGGAGCCGTCCACCTGGGTAATCAGCAGGTCAGTGGCGTTATCTCCGTCATAATCAAAGGCCACCAGCGCCCGCGGATCATGCAGCTTGATCTTGTCCAGGCCGACCGCGCTGGTCACGTCCTCGAAACCCTGCGGGCCGCGATTGCGGAATAAGCGCAACTCGGCCCCATGGTCGGTCTCGCCGATGGCCGCGATATCGATCCATCCATCGTTGTCATAGTCGAATGCGGCCACGCCCCAGGCGCGCTTCCAAGCCGTCCTGGGCAATGGCGCCGCCTCAAACCGCCTTCCATCCACATTGCGCCAAAGGCTGATGCCCGGCGCTTGCGCATGCGTGAACACCACATCCATCCATCCATCTTTATTGAAATCGAGGATGCTCGCGCCCACCGCGCCCGCTGCATTCGCGCCCCACGGCTGGCTGGCGGGAAATTGCCCTTCGCGCGGATTGAGGTAGACCGTCGGCGGAGCTTGCCAGTTGGTCACCACCAGGTCCACGGCGCGATCATTATTGATGTCGCTGGCGATGGCCCCCAGGCTGGGAGATTTTCCTCCCAGACCGGTAGCGTCCGTGACGTCGGTGAAACTTCCATTGTTATTGTTCCGCCACAGGCGATTGCCGGTGGCGTGAAAGTCCGGCGAGAGCTCGATCTGCTGGCCCCTGGCCTGGAAGGGCGCGAACATGGTGATGTACAGGTCGAGATCGCCATCGTGATCGTAATCCACGAACGTCAGTCCCAGCGGGAAGCCGGTAACGCGGATGCCCGCCGCTTCGGTTGCATCGTGAAATTTGCCGCCCTCATTGTGGTAGAGGGCCACCCGCCCGGCATAGCTCACTGCAAGGTCGGGCTTGCCATCGTTGTCATAGTCGCCGGCGGCGCAGCCGATGGCCGGATCGGTTGAGCTGAGACCAGCGGCGCGCGTCACGTCCTCGTAATGGCCATTGCCTGCATTGCGAAAGAGCGCGGGACCTTTACCGGCATTGTTGGCGAGGAAGATATCGTTGCGTCCATCCCCGTCATAATCGAAAATGCAGACGCCGGAGCCCAGGACCGCGGCCGGATTTTTGCTGGATCCAACCAGCGCGGCATTTCCCTGGACCGGCAGGCCGCTCTCCGCTCCCACCGCGGCAAACTGCACACGGACGGGCGCCGCGACCTCTGGCTCCATGCTCATCTGCTCCGCCGTCGAGTACACACCCTGCTCGCCATAGATCTGGCTCACTGGGGAGCCCAGCTTCTCGCGGGTAAGCTGCTGGAAGCGCTGCAAGTGCGTGCGTGCTTCCTCCGGCTTTCCCATCCGCTGGTAGGCGCGCGCGATCCCAAACTCCGCCGAGACGTGGAACGGGTTTGCCGTCAGCGCCTTCTGAAACGCGCCCAGCGCTTTCTCGTATTGCTGAAGCTGCATATAAACGTCGCCGATGAAATAGTAAGTATCCGGATCGTTGGGGACCAGCTCCGCGGCCTTGCCGAAAGCCGCAACCGCCTGCTCCTGCTGGCCAATACCGCGGTTGAGCAGTCCGAGGTTGTACCATACCCGCGGGTCTTTGGGGATGCGCCGGGTCAGACCTTCCAGAATCTCCCGCGCCGGTCCGGTCTTCTGTTGGTTGAGCAGGCCGATCGCGCGATTAAGCTCCGGGGCCGTCGCCTCCGTATCGATGGCATGGGCCTTCTCGAATTCCTTGATTGCGTCTTCGACCCGCTGCTGGTCCATATACGCGACCCCCAGATTGTTCAGCCGCGCCGCTGCTGCCTCTTTATTTTCCTTCGCTTCGTTCGTGGTTGATCGGGGCTGCGGCGTCTGGGAAACGGCTGTCAGTACGGCAAGTGCAATTAAAATGCAGGTGCGGGAAAAAGCGCGCTTAGACAAGAGGGGCTTCCTTATTGTTATAGGTGTGGACCGCAGCTCCATGGTACTTGTCCCCGCTGTTTGTCTCAATGCTTCACTCCAATCACTTTTTCGAGACCCCTTAGACACAGCGGAAGCGAGAACTAAGGCCCTCCACCATGCGTTTGACATAGTTTGGCGCTTGCATTATATATTTATGCGATTCAAAGTCTCTGAACAGAGTACCTGGCCGGTTTTTGTTCTCGACGCATCTGCGCTTCCTCGTCTAAGAGCCGAACTTTTATTCATGTTCGAATCTTTAAAAGCAAGCTGAAATGTATTCGCTTCAATTTGCTCATCCGTGGCGGAGGAAGTAAAGGGATATGTGTACTTCGGTTGTTTCATGCGTGGTGTTGTGCGTTGATGATCAGGAGGCGCCGCTCCGCATTCGCGAGCTTATTTTGGCCCGCGCCGGCTATAAAGTGCTCACCGCAACCTGCGGTGAGGATGCTCTGGAGCTGTTCCGAAAAAACCAGATCGACCTGGTAATCAGTGATCATCTGCTGCCTGGACGTTCCGGCTGTCAGGTTGCGCAGGAGATGAAGCTTTTAAAGCCGGAGGTCCCAATCATCCTCCTCTCAGGCCTGCCCGAGCCACCCGAAGGCATTGAACACGCCGACCTGTTCATCGTAAAAGGCATGACCACCTCCGATTTTCTCGCAACCATAGCAAAGCTGCTTTCGACACGAAAATGATTTGCCCCGGAACCGGCCGCTGATGCTGAATCATCCACGTAGTGGTCCGGGTTGACCGCTGTGTAATATGAATGCAGCGGACGGCAGAATGCAGATGGAAGATGAGTTCAGACCAGGCACGCTCTCTTAAACGGATTTCTCTGGAAGAGGCGGGGATCAAGGAATGCCCGCAATGCCGGAGCAAGATTGGCTTCCTCGACAGCGCTGGAGAATACACCATCCTGAGCTGCGAGAAATGCGGCCATACCCTCTCCTTCACCGCCAACGAACAGGGCTAAGGGGACGCTGTCACTCTCTGCGCGCCGGCACGCTGGGAGCCTTATTGCCCCGCGGCAATGGAGCGGATGCTGCCATCTTCGGCTTCATTCTCCGGGATTGCGCCCATGGTGATTACATTTCCGTGAGTGAATTTCCGCAGCCGGTCGGCCAAGGAATGAGAGAACCCGCTGGCGGTGAAGGTATTTACGTCCATCCAGATAGGCCTGTCGGCGGTGCGGCGGAAGAGTGTAAGGACCCCCTGTTTGGTCCGGTCCTTGTGCAGCACGGCGAAGGCCATGCTCCACTCCGCATCCCCCGCCTTCTGAAGGGAATTCCAGAACATCTCTAACTCGTTTAAGTGGATTGGTTTCAAGGCCCCATGATGGCCGTTGGACGACAAGTGCACGTCCGCCTCCATCTGAAGACGGAAGCCATCGAAGCCGATGGCCGCAAAGCACTCCTGCAACGTTCTTCCAAGCTCGGCGGGGCTGTGGCAGGCATCGAGCGAATCGGCGGTGCGGCGCACCCGGACGTTGTTGGCAATCACCTGCCGCTGGTTCAGGGTGCGATTGGCCGCGCTCCCCAGCTCAAAAAACTCGTGATAGCGCAGTTGCTGAATTCCAACCAGGATCCCGATGCCCACTACCACCAGCACCAGCGCAATCGGCTGGCTGCCAGGATTCAGCAGGAACAGGCTCAAAAGAGCGAAGCAGGCGCTTACTCCATAGAGGACAAGCACGGCCTGGCGGTGAGGAATTCCCCGCTTGATGAGCCGATGATGAATATGCTCCCGGTCCGCGCTGAACAACTTCTTTCCGCTGATAAACCTGCGCACCACTGCAATGAAGACATCGAGAATGGGAAGGCCGAGGGAGACAACGGGAATGGCCACCGCCACCAGGGTAGGTGACTTTTGCGATCCCAGCAGCGCAAGGGCGCTCAGCAGGAACCCAACCAGCAGGCTTCCCGAATCGCCTAAAAAGATGGTCGCGGGGTTGAAATTGTAGCGCAGGAAGCCGACCAGCGCACCGGACAAGGCCAGCGTCACCAGCATGATGACATCGCTATGATTGAGCAATGCCATAATGCAGATCACCAGGGTCGAGAACAGCGCCGAGCCGGCCGCCAGACCATCCAGGCCGTCAATCAGGTTAAATGCGTTGGTGATCCAAAGCACCCACAGGATGGTGAGCGGCAGCCCGAGCATCCAGCCGAAGTCTTCGCCACCCGCCCTGAACGACAGGCGCGAGATGCCGAAGCCATTCAGATACAGCAACACGGCGGCCACAGCCTGAACGGCAAATTTGAAATATGCCTTCAGCCCGATCAGGTCGTCCACCAGCCCCAGCAGGAAAATAAGTGTGGCGGGCGCCATCAAAGCAAAAATCACGTGGGGCTTTATGGCGTGCCAGCCAAAATATCTGTGCCCCACCATTCCCAGCAGTACCGCAAAGCATAACGTGAGATAGATGGCTACGCCGCCCAAACGGGGCACAGGACGAGTATGAATGTGGCGGGCGGAAGATGGCTGGGAGACCAGACTGCGGGAGATCGCCCAATCTCTGACATAACGGGTAAGCACTGCGGAGAGAATGCACGAGATTAGGAATACCGACAGCATGGACCCTGTATCTATTCCGTCTTTCCAAAGGTATGCGGCGCTTCGACCTAACGCTCCAGGCAGGCATTTGAGGGGGGATGCCTGTCTCAATCACTCGGCCAACTCAATTCTCTAAAACGATTGGCGTCACGTACAAAGACCGGGGCAGCCATACTAATGCAAGGCAGGGCTCCTAAGCAACCTTTCGAAAAAATCTGGCGGAGGTGCAACTCTGGAGGATTTCCAGCTCTCTTGGCATTTTTGTCAGTCAGGCTGCGTAGGAAATACTCATTCCAGCAACTCTGGCTTCCTCAGGCCAATGATCCATTAGGTCATATCCTATTGATTAAAAAAGATTTACTTTTCCATGCATCCATTCACCGGATTGGCCCTTCAGTTGATTATAGGAAGTACAAGCCGAGAGATCAGGCTCCGGGCCGCGCTGCTCCGCGATTCATAAAGCGATGCGGCGGCTGGATCTGGCTCTAGAGTATCTGCTTCAAAAGAAGCCCCGGAACCGCACTGAATGCGCCGGAACTTTGGAGGAATGACCCCGATGAAGTCCCAGTTATTATTGACTCTTCCGTTGGCAGCCACATTGATGGTTCCTGCCTTCGCACAACAGAACACGAATTTAAACAATAACGCCGGCCAGCAACCCGCGGCCACGGCCACTACCCAGGCCCAGGCGGCCAGCGATGACAATCTTTCCGCTCATCAGCCGCTGCAGCCTGAAACACGCCAGGGCTTTTGGGGACATCTGAACCCCTTTGCCCGCAAAAAATATGTCAATCGTCAGCTTCAGCCCATCCGCGACCGCATGAATGAGCTGGATGAGCTCACTGCGGCCAATGGCAAGATGATCCGCGATGTGGACTCCCGCGCCTCGGAAGGCATCCGCCTGGCCTCGGCCAAGGCCACCGAAGCCGACCAGCATGCGGTGGACGCCGGTAATCGCGCCCAGCAGGCGCAACAGCTGGCCCAGCAGACCACGACCCGCCTCCAGACAGTGGAGCAGGCCGTGAGCAATGTGGACCAGTATCAGGCCATATCCGACACCGAAATCCGTTTTCGGCCCGGGCAAACCGTCCTGAGTTCGCGCGCCAAGCAGGCCCTCGACCAGTTGGCCGAGCCGCTGAAGAGCCAGCGCGGATACATCGTGGAAGTCCAGGGCTTCTCCTCAGGCAGGGGACCCTCGGCCATCCAGAACTCGCAGAACATGGCGGAAGCTGTAGTCCGGTACCTGGTCATCAACCATCAGATCCCGGTTTACCGCATTTACACCGTTGGAATGGGCAATGCCGCGCTGCAAACCGCAGCCGATGGCAGCAAGCCTCGCCGCATCCGTGGCGGACGGGTCGAGATCAGCCTCCTGCATAACAGCATTGGCGATCTCCAGACCGCGCAGGTAGCCACCGCTCCCGCGGCCGCACAGCCCATGGGATCGCAGCAGGCGGCCCCGGCCACCGGCAACCAGGGCGGCGCGAGTGGGACGGCAACCTCCTCCTACGGCGCGCAGCCGCAGCAGCAGAACAACAACACCACTGCGCCGGCAGCCAACCCCAGCAATGCTCCGGCTTCCACCACCCCACAGGCGCCGCGCTAACAAGCGCGATTCCCGTCTGGCTAAAAGAGGGCGCTTTCACGGCGCTCTCTTTTTATTTTCAGCGTAGAATGCCTAGCTGATGGAAGTCTTTCCTCCCAACAGCATTGTGCTGATTACCCTGAACTCTCCCCGGGAGAAATTCTGGGGGGCCGTGCTCTCGGTTTCGGTTGCCGGCATCAGCATCCGAGGAATCGACCTTAACTCGCTCGACGACTTTGCCCGACAGGTCAAGGAGCGCGAGCCGGTCAGCCCCCATGTGGTCTTCTTCCCCATGCACCGCGTGGAGCGCGTGGAGCTGGACCTTCGCAATGGCGAAATCCCTTCCATCCAGGAGAGGTTCGAGAACAAATCCGGGCGCGGCATCGAGATGCTGGTTCCGGACTGAATGCCGCATCGGCCCCCGATTGGGTAAAATTGTTATCCTGAAATGGACCAGAGCTTCTCGATAGGACGGCTTTCTTGATCAGGCAATTGCGCAGTGCCCCGAACCAACTCACATTGCTGCGGCTGATCTTTGTCCCGCTGATCGTGATCGCGATCACCGAAAACCATTACCGGGTCGCGCTCAGCCTGTTCATCCTCGCGGGAATCAGCGACGGCCTCGATGGACTGCTGGCGCGCAGCCTGGGCCAGCGGACGCGACTCGGGCAATATCTCGACCCCATCGCCGACAAGCTGCTCCTGAGCACGCTCTTCTTTGTGCTCTCCATCGTGCACAAGATCCCCTGGCGGGTCACGGTATTGGTTTTCAGCCGGGACATCGGCATCCTGGTGGTCACGGCGGTGCTGTATGCCACCACCTCGCTGCGCGACTTCCATCCCAGCTTCTTCGGCAAAGCCAACACCGTCTCCCAGATCGCTACCGTCACCGTGGTGCTGCTGGCCGAGGTCCATCCCGCGCACTGGATCTTTTTCCTGCGCAGCTTTGGATTGTGGTCCACCTTTTTGCTGACCTTTATCTCATGGCTGCACTACACCCTCACGCTGCCCAAGCGCTTGCGCGCCCACAACGCGGCCCTGAGCGAGGGCTCGTCCCATATCGCAGGCTAGGGGCGCATCGACAGCTTAATCCGCCTATCACCGGCCGAGACGCGCGGTGGCGTTGCTTGCCTGCTGCGCCTCTTTCACATCGGCAAATGAAAAAGCAGTGGAGACGTTGGGATACTCCTTCCCGTCAAGCTCGGCGTAGGGATAGACAAAGTAATTCAGCCTCTCGCCATGCTGCCTCGGGCTCAGCTCGATGTCGCGGCCCACTGAAAACTGCACGCGATTGGCATCGTGCGCCCCAAAGAAATAATCCCGCCTCTTCGGATGCCTCCACGCTTCGGAGATGTCCACCGGCACCCATCCATGCCGCGGGGTATAAAACTCGGCCCAGCAATGGTAGCCAGGGACCTCCGCCGCGCTTTTGTCCTCCGGCAGAGGAAAGCCAATCTCAAACTTTCCGGGAATCTGCTGGGAGCGCGCCATGGAGATGAATAGCGAATGGAAGTCGGTGCAATTGCCGCGTTTGGCGTCGCAGGCCCAGAGCGTGTCTCCATGTCCCCAGCCGCTGCCGCTTTTGTCGTAGCGCATGTTGGCCAGCGTGTATTCGTAGAGCGCGCGTCCCTTTTCCATCGCGGACATTCTGGGGCGCACCTGCCGGGCGGCAATCTCGGCGGGAAGTCCGCTTACCGGCACCAGCCGGTCGGGCTGCAGAAAGCGGCGCAAAGTCCCGGCAGCATGGGCCGGCGCCGATGCGGCCATGAGGTGCTCGTGCCGCACTACGTCATACCGCACGGTGAAATGGTATTCGCCCTTGTTGGCCGCGCCGGTGTGGGCATAGAGCATCGCATTCCCGTATTCCCGCTCGCGGGTCTCTTTAAGCGGGAGCTCGCCGGATTTCGCAAGCACCCGCACCTGCTGATACTGGTCCGAGCGGGCCAGGGGAAACCAGATGTCCAGCGGCTTTCCCGGATCGCTGACTCGCACGGTAAATGAATAATCGAAGGTGAAATGCCTGGCTTCCCGGGAGTTTGTCTCCTGCGGGAACACGGCGACGGCCGCCAGTAAAAAAGCGAGAAGAACGGATGTTTTGCGCAGCATGGCGCTTCCTTTCGGCTGAAACTTGAATGACAGAACGATCAGCGCTGGATGATCGAATGATGGATGTTCTGGAACGAATGAAACGTCCGGACCGGCGTTTGGCTAGCCGCGCTGTCAGGTAAAGCCGTGGAAGGCGAAAAACATGCTGCTATGAGTGTGCACCAGCGGGAAATCTTTGCGCAAGCCGCCCTCCCGCGGAGCGAAACATATTTGGAAGAAGCAAAACATTCTTGAGAAGAGGCGAAACATTGTTCAGAAGACGCGAAACATTGTTTAGAATCGATGGTTCACCCTCGTGCCCTTACGCATCTCCAATACGCTCTCCGGACGAGTAGAAGAGCTGCGCACCATCGAACCCAAGGTGATGCGCATGTACTCCTGCGGGCCCACGGTCTACGACTACGGCCATATCGGGAACTTCCGCACCTTCATCGCCGTGGACATCCTGCGCCGCTTTCTGCTGCAGAACGGATACAAGCTCAACCACGTGATGAACATCACCGACGTGGACGACAAG
>CAYTQA010000042.1:0-13630 GCA_964439495.1 uncultured Terriglobales bacterium
ATGTTGACCGGCTCGCAAATGCAGCTTGAGCCAACCCTCAACCTGTTATGCGACATGGCGGCCGAAATCGTCTCCTATGCCGCTGCCCGAGTCTATTTCTGGAATGAAGTCGAAGAGAATATGGAGCTGCGGATCAAGCGCGGCAATATCAAGCGTGAGGGTTTCAGCAGCGGGCGCGGCAGCATCCTGAACATGTGGGCGGGACAATACGCCAGGCCCCTGCGGGTCATGCATGGCGTCGATCCGCTGGCCGACGCGGAGTTAAGCACGGCCAACGCGCAATCCGCCCTGGTGGTCCCGCTTTTTGTCCGCGGGCGCGTGCTGGGGTCTCTGCAGATCTTCCATCCCCAGAAGGACGCCTTCAGCGTGGAAGACGCCCAATTGCTTTGGATCATGAGCCTGGTGGCGGACAACCTGCTTACGCGCGAAGAGACCAATGAAGGCCTGCTGCGCTTCGCCTTCACCGATTATCTGACCGGTCTGCGTACCCGCGGTTACTTCGAACAGCAACTCGAACTGGAGTTTAAACGTTCGGAGCGCAAGAACCAGGGCTTCGCTCTCCTGATGGTTGACATTGATTTTTTCAAGAACTTAAATGATCGTTATGGGCACCAGGTCGGAGACAAGGTGCTGCGTGAAGTGACCTCGTTGCTTGCCGCGGACATGAGAGAGGTGGACACCGTGGCCCGCTATGGGGGGGAAGAATTCGTTATCGTCCTGCCGGAGACGACGGAGTTAGAGGCCATTTACGTTGCCCAGCGCCTGCGCAAGACGGTGCAACAGGCCCGCTTTGAGAAGGTGATTCCCGATGGCGAGGAGCAGCTTACCATCAGCATCGGGATAGCCATGTATCCGGCGGATGCGCGAGACCGCCGTACCCTGATTGAGGCCGCCGATGCCGCGCTCTATGCCGCCAAAAAAAGCGGCCGCAACCAGGTGTTGACGTATTCCCAGGTAATGCAACAGCAGCAAAAAGAAGTCTCCTGAGATGTTGCAGGTCAAGATGTCGCCGATGAGCCAGTCCGTCCAGTATGGGTCTTGCAGGCCTTCCGCAGGCTGCTCCCTGGGCGTGGGCGCGACATTATCATCCCAGGCTGAAATAGTGGAAGCGCATGCCCGGGTGGGGCCGGTCACAAACCTAAATCAGGGGTTATTAAAGCGGTCCGGCGGCCCTCTTCACAGTCATAGGGACATATTTCCGTGGCAGGTAGTGCATGCCTGCGAGCAGGCCCGCGACATACTGATGCTGGTTGAGGCCGAGCTGGCAGTTGGGATGCGGCCCTTTCTTGTCACCCCGCGGGGCTTTGGCGCGGCGGCCAGCTATCTGCGCAAGCCGCACAAGGAAGCGCCCTTCCAGATATCTCTTCTGCGCGCCTGGAACCATGTCCGCAATTGGAAGCGCCTGCTGGCGCAAAGCGATCCGGACGGATCGGCTGAGGTGCTTCATGCCCATTCCTTTGCCGCGGGCATGGCGTCGGTCCGCTCCGCCGCGCCTGTGGTCTACGATCTCCTGCGGCCCATAGAGCGCATCGCGATCGACTCCGGGCAATGCAAAGAGAAGTCCTGGATCGGACGTTCCTTCCGCGCCGCCGAGCAGTTTGTGCTCGCTCACGCCGGAGCGGTCGTTGTCCACGATGACCATCTGCGGGATGAATGCCTGGAGCGCGGCGTGGAGAAGAGAAACCTCTTCCTGGTACCCGAGCCCATCGATTCCGCGCTCTTCGACTCTGTTCCTGACCGGCAATGGATCCAGCAGCGCATTGGGGCCACCGCGCGCAGCGCGATCTTCTTCGTTGCCCCTGGGAAAGCAGGGGCCGGGGAGATGGAACAATCCATCTCCATACTGATGTCCGCCTTCTCACAGGTACGAAGCGAGCTTGAATCCATCAAGCTGGTATGGGTTGAAGATGAAAATGCGGCCGCTGTTCTGCGTCAGGCGGGGCATTACAACCTGGGGCGGATCACGCATCTGCTGCCGGAAAGCGAGCGCGATCAGGCGCTTGCCTCCTGCGATATTGTCATCGCGCTGGAGAAGGGGCTCACACCATCAAAAAGCGCTGAGCATCGTCCGGATGTGATCTCCGAGGCGATGGCGCGAGGACGCGCAGTGCTGGCCGCGGAATCGGAAGACCGCCGCTCCCCGCTCTCGCCTCGCTCCTATATAGGGTTCCCGGCGGAGGATGCGCGCCGGCTGGCATGCCGCGCTGCTTTCCTTGCCCGCAATCCCGATTTCTGCCGCGTTCTTTCGGCGCTCGCGCGCCAGCATTTGATTGCAACCCGCGGCTACTCCCGTATTGGGGAGATCTATGACGAGATTTACGCCCATGCCTCCGCCAATCGCAAGCCCCGGCACGCCGGGCCTTCGGACCCGCAGCTCATCCCCATCCCAATGAATTTGTGAAGTGCCCGCGGCTAGTGGGAGATGCGCGCCATCAGCACCGCAAGCAGGACCACCACGACGGCTGAGCTCCCGGCAAGGATGCAATTCAGTATAAAGAGCAATCGCGTGCGGTGTTGCAGTTGATTGAGGTGCTTCTCGATCAGCTCCGATTGCGCCCGCAGCATCCGCAACTCCTGCTGCGCGCTTTCCAGTCGCGACTGCAGTTCCAGGCGCTCGCGGCGTCCTTCCGCTACAATCTGGGCGATCTGAGCTTGCAGCTCCAGGATGAAATCCGCGAACGCAGAGGGGTTCTGGGCCTCAAAACGCTCGCCCATAAAATTCTTTTCCAGCATCGGGACCAGGCGCAGTAACCGGGGGAGAAAGGGAAGCAATTCGCGAATTAGTATTCTCTGCCACATATATTAATCGTGCTGCTCCGTGGAAACTCTCTGCTGGGCCATGGCATGCAAAGCCGCGCGGCGCATCTCTTCAGCGGGAGCGGGTTTTCCCGTCCAGATTTCAAACTGCCGGGCTCCCTGGTGCACGAACATCTCGATGCCGGTGATGATGTGCATGCCCCTGGCCCGCGCCATTTTCACCAGCCTGGTTTCGAGCGGGGAGTAGATCATTTCAAAGAGATATTTTGCCCGCAGCTCTTTTTCTTCCAGCGGCGCCTCCGGTTTGGAGCTTTTCATCCCCACCGGCGTAGCCTGAACGATTACATCGAAATCCAGTTTGGGCAGCTGTTGCCAGGGCACATATTTTGCCTTGGCCTCGCGCGCCAGCTTCTGCCCGTGTTGCGGGGTGCGGTTTACGATATATACATCGCTGCCCCGTTCCATGAGTCCAAAGACAGCCGCCCGCGCGGCGCCACCCGCCCCGACCACCAGGACCCGGGCCCCGCGCAGCAGCATCCGCTCTTCCAGCGGACGAATGATGCCCGCCACATCGGTATTGAATCCATAGAGTTTGCCTTCGGCGGAGCGTATCACCGTATTGCAGGCGCCAATCTTCTCCGTAAGCGCGTCGCTGCCATCCAGGTGCTCGATGATCGCCTGTTTGTAAGGCATGGTGATGCTGAGTCCGTGGATCGGGACCTCCCGCACGCAATTCATCAAGTCCTTCAGCTCTTTGACCTGGAGGCCAAGATAGACCGCATTCAGGTTTTCGCGCCGGAAGGCCGCATTCAGCATGACCGGCGAAAGGGAATGCGAGATCGGGTCCCCGGCGACCCCATAAACCTTGGTGGCGACATCGATCCGGTCGATGCGATAGACCTCCCGAAGCATCCGCGAAGTGACTTGTCCGGGGGCGGTTTCTTCCCCCTCCATCGCCGACCCAAAAGTAAAGGCGCCTCCTGCCCGCATGCACAGTATGCGGCTCATGATCCCCTGCTCTCCCATGCAAAATCCCACTATGCTATATCGGTCTCCATGGGCCTGTAACAGTCGCAGCATCGCCAGGTTATCGGAGAGCTTTTTTGCGGTGGAGATGATCTTGAAGAAGTCCGCTGGATACTGCCGCATGGCCTGCCATGTTTCCTCCAGCTTGCGGGTGCCCTTGAAGTCATGGAAGGAGAGGATTACCCCTGCCAGGCTGCGAAGGCGCTCTATCTCTCCGGGCTTGAGCTGGGAGATGGTTTCAATTTCCACGTCCACCAGTCGAAAACCGCTTTGCGCCGCTTTCAGCAGGATTTCGAGTTGCGAATCCCTGGAACCTCGGAATTTGCCTCCATTCGCAGCTCGGCGGCAGGTGGCGATGGCGGTGACCTCCCGCCGGGCGGAAAAGAATTGTTTCAATTTTGGGAGCGCGAGCGCCGGCTTTGGGAGATAGTCAAGCCGTATCTCGATAAAGGGGTTTTCCCGCGCGGTCTGCTCGACCTTTTCCAGCAGGTCGGCCGGATTCGTGGCCCAAACCGCCACGCAGGTGCGCGGCAATTGCATCCGCAGGTAGCGGGGGGCGTAGCTGATGGACTCGGCTTTCATGAAATGGCAAAGAGCGGCATATTACAAGCTGCACTATGCCAGATGCAACTACCGAATAGCGATGCCATACATTGGCGTCCAACTATCGTTGTATCCCTTTGGTTACTAGCCAAGCCGTGGACTCTCCGCTACGCTTTGCTAGGTTTCACCCCTGGGGGAATAGTGTGTATCGGGAACAGGAAACCTGGTACAGCGGGAACGCGAGGCGCAATTTTATGAAAATTCCAGGTTTATTACTGCTGATCTCATCACTTTGCATGGCCCAGAACACGCCTGGGAATTCCCAATCCACCTCCGTGGCCCAGGAAGGGAAAGTGCTTGCCAAGGCCATCCAGGGAAGCAATGCCCCAAGCTCGAACGATGTGTATTGTGCCGGCTTCGTTTCCCATGAGCCGGTAAAAGCGGATGTTCATGTGGTGGGCGGGCCGGGCTCGCCCGAGGAAGCACATTTCAGCCAGCCTCAGGTCATTTATCTCGATGGCTCGGGGATGAAGGAAGGGGACGTTTTTTCCATCCTCCGGCCGCTGCAGGACCCCAATAAATTCGAGGCCTTTCCAAGACAACGGGCCATGCTGTCAAAGTTGGGCCAGCCTTATGCGGAGATCGGCAGGACCAGGGTGCGCGTGCTGCACGGCAATATAGCCGTTTCCGATGTCCAGCTTTCATGCTCCGAGATACTTCCCGGCGATATGGCCGTCCCTTTCGTTGAAAAAGCCATCCCTAAATTTCGCAATGCGAATTTCGACAGGTTTGCTCCGCCCAATGGAAAGACCACGGGACGAATTGTCACCGCCAAGGAATTCGACACTTATCTGGGGTATGGGGGCATCGCATATTTAAACGTTGGCAGCAATGACGAGATAAAGGTCGGGGATTATCTGCGCACCTTCCGCTCTCCCCATCAGGTCCTGGAAGACCCGGCTGAGTCCCTTTCCTATGAAGCCAATGTCCGCGACGATACCCGAAAGGGCAGTTATAACTTCAACCTGAAAAACCGCGCCAAGGACCTTCCCCGGCGGTCCCTGGGCGAGATGATGGTAATCGGCGTAACTCCCACCACCGCCACGGCATTTGTCACCCTGGCCCTGGAAGATATCCATGTGGGAGACAGCGTGGAGCTGGAAGAGGAGCGCCCGGAGTCTGCGCCCGCCGCTACCACCGCTGAAGTTTCCGGCAATCCAAATCCCGCGAACCCGGCTTCCCCTGCTTCCGAAACTGCCCCCAGTGAACAGGCAGGCGCGGCGCAGCCGCCAGTCATCTACTGTTCCGCGAATCCGGCGACGGTCCGGGTGGGAGAGAGCGCCAATATCTCCTGCAACGCCAGCAGTCCGATGAACCGTCCGGTGACCATCAAGTTTGAATCTATTGCGGGCCAGATCACTCCACGCTTCAACCATGCCACGCTGGACACTACCGGGGTCCCCCCTGGGCCAATCGCCATTCAGGCCACAGCCAGCGATGATGCCGGGCTCTCCGCTTCGGCCACCACCATAGTCAACGTGGAAGCTGCTCCCCAGGTCCCCAGCGCCAACCAGGCTGCTGAGCTGGAATTCAAGCTCAATAGCTCGTACGTAAACAATGAGGCGAAGGCGGTGCTCGACGATGTAGCGCTTCGGCTGCAGCATGAGCCCACAACCACCGCTTTACTGGTCGGTTCCACCGCCCCCAACGAGAATGCGCAGATGGGCCTGGAGCGCGCGGTGAATGCCGGCAAGTACCTGACCAAGAGCAAAGGCATTGACGCCACCCGCATCCAGACCAAGGCGGCGCCGCAACAGGGTGGGAACAAAGTGGAAGTGTGGGTCATTCCCGCTGGAGCGCCGGCGCCACAGTAAGCCGTCTGCATAATGCCGCTGTCTGCTCACGGAACTTTGATCGCCGTTTACCTGGTCTTCTTCATCAGCTACTTCGTCTTTGCCGCAGGACGCCTGCCGGGGACGCGGGTAAATCGCTCCGCCATGGCGGTAATCGGCGCCGTGCTCATGCTTGCCGTGCGTGCCCTGGGCCCCGCGCATGCAGTTCAGAGCATTGACTTCGGGACCATCGTCCTTCTGTTCGCCATGATGGTAGTCACGGCCAGCCTGCATCTTGCAGGCTTCTTCGAATGGACCACCGCTCTCATCGTCTCCCGCCTGCGTCCGCGATATCTTCTTGCAGGAGTGATTTTCAGCAGTGGCGTGCTCTCCGCGTTTCTGGTGAACGATGTGGTCTGCCTGGTGATGGCGCCGCTGATTCTAAGCGTCGCGAAACGGCTCTCGAAGGACCCGCTTCCATACCTGCTTGGGCTGGCCACAGCCTCCAACATCGGCAGCACCGCAACCATTACCGGAAATCCCCAGAACATCCTGATTGGTTCTGTTTCGCATATCGGATATCTGGATTTTCTTCTGCACCTTGGGCCGGTCGCCCTCGCCGGACTGTTTCTCGATTGGTGGATCCTGAGCTGGATGATGCGCTCTCAACTGAACAGCAGAGAGACGCCAGGCAATCTGACGGTAAACCAGAATATTCAGATCGACGGCAAAAAGCTGATCTGGCCCTTGCTGGTGAGCGTCTTTATCCTGGTTGGGTTCCTTGCGGGATTTCCGCCGCCACTGGTGGCTGCCCTGGGCGCTGCCCTGCTGCTTCTTTCCCCGGCGCAGGAACCGGGCCAGATCTACGACGAAGTAGATTGGTCCCTGCTTCTGTTCTTTGTAGGACTGTTTATCGTGATCGGCGCCGCCGAGCGGGCGGGCATTGCCGGTCAGATGCTCAGCCTGGCGGCGCGATGGGACCTTCACAAAGTTGCGGTATTCAGTATCGTGACCACATTGCTCTCCAACGTGGTAAGCAATGTACCCGCGGTGATGTTGCTCAAGAACAGCATTGCCGGTTTTTCCAACCCCCATCATGCATGGCTGCTGCTCGCCATGGTGAGCACGCTGGCCGGCAATCTCACCATTACAGGTTCGGTGGCGAACATCATCGTGATTGAAAAGACCGCCCACGAGACCCCCATCAGCTTTATGCAATACCTCCGCATCGGGGTCCCGGTGACGCTGGCAACCATGGTCCCTGGAATCCTATGGCTGCATTTTTTTCGTTGATGTGGAAGGGATTGGAATCGCTCTGCTGGAGTGCAAGGCGAGTGAACCGATGCTCAGGCGCGGTTCTGTGGTCCGGATGGCGAAGGCAGGGGCACTACATTGCGCTTGCGGCGGCTTAAAACAAAGGAGCGGCGTTTACGCCGGCGCTCCGCCGATTTGTCGATCTTGGCCCAGAAGGCCACAAAGTAATCGACCGCCGAAACGATGGAGACAACAACCATGAAGCCGATTGCGGTGCGCGCAATCACGTCCACCGGCATGATGAAAAGCTTCCAATCCCAGATCAGCCAGCGATGATCGAGGATTGCGGCCACCACGGAGAATATCTGGACGAACATCTTCAGCTTGCCTAGATCGCTGGCCTCGATGGTAAAGCCCTCGGAGGCGGCGATGCCGCGCAACCCGCTCACCAGGAACTCGCGGCCGATAATCACGACGGCGATCCATGCGGGGACCACCCGGGGATTGAATTGCACCAGCGTGATGAAGGCAGCGGCAATCATGAGCTTGTCAGCCAGGGGATCGAGCAGCATGCCCATGGTGGTGATCTGTCCGCGCTTGCGCGCCAGATAGCCGTCAATCCCATCGGTAATGGAGGCGGCTATGAAGAGCAGCGAGGCCACGATCTCCTTTTCCCCATGCGGGCCGGAGATAATATGGCTCGAGAGCACCCAGATGAGCACCGGTACCATGAAGATACGGCTCAACGTAATGGAATTAGGTAGATTCACAAGACCCGGATCAGAGAAGAAGACTATTTAGATTATGGCTAGAAAAAACCCCGAAATCAAACCTCTTAAAAAATAAATTAACGGGGATGAATTGTCATTTTTACGCCCTCTCCCTTCCCCTGCGCCGACTGCCCGGCGGCTCCCCTGAGACCGGAGAATTGGCCCTCTGGTCCCTCGAAAGTTGGGCTTTTCCTTCCCTTTTTGCTCTCAATGCCCGTGGTTTATTACTTTGGGGCCGTCTTTGTTGAAAATTCCGGGCTGGGACGTGCCATAATCTGTGAAACAGGAGTAAGCTGAATCCCACTTGACGAAAGCCCTGTATCTCAGGTGGAATGTACAACTTATGACGAAAGCTGACTTGATCGAGGAAGTTTCGCGCCTGGCCGACGTTACCCGGCGGGACAGCGAGATTATTGTAGAGACCATTTTCGACAGTATCGTTCGCTCCCTGCGGGCCGGCGATAAGATCGAAGTCCGCGGTTTTGGCAGCTTCCGGACACGCAAGCGTAATCCGCGCGTAGGCCGCAATCCCAAGACCGGCGATCGCGTCGAGGTTCCCGCTAAAAAAATCCCCTTCTTCAAGCCCAGCAAGGAATTGAGAGACCTGGTGAACAGCAGCGATTCGCAGGTAGCGCCCTCCGCAAAAAAAGCCAGCGAAACGCCCGCGGGCTAGTTTCCGGTCCCGCTGGAATTCAATATTCCGTAGTAAATAAAATCAGGATTTCACCACAGAGCCAAAGAAAAAATCGGTTGTTGATTTGTTATTCCAGAAAGCCCAGCGCCGTGGAATTCCTATGACCAGAACAGTGCTGGTGCTCCGCTCATGGCGGTGTTCGATGGTGCGAACGCATTTTAAAAATCGGCTCTGCCGGCCTCATCTTCATCGCGGCATTTCCGATAAACTGAAAGGGAATGCCTCGGTCCATTGCTAAAAAAACCAAAGCTGCCCAGCCGGCGGTCACCATCCTCTTCGCTCCGGAGCTGGAAGAAATCCCGGCGCTTACGCACGGATTCAGCACCAGGCTTGGCGGCCATTCGCAGGAGTACGGGAAAAATCAACTCAATCTTGGGTTCACCGCCAGCGATAAACGCGAGACGGTGGAGCGTAATCGCGCGGAATTCCTGAAAATTCTTTGCTCCCGGCAGCCGGAAAATCAGCCCGGGAAAAAAAGCTTCGAGTTGCTGACGTTGAAGCAGGTGCACTCCAGCATCATTCACGTGCTCGATAGTCCGGAGCGGCTCCCGGCCCGCGGCAAAGTCCTGGTCGGAGATGGATTGATTACCAATCTCGGCGGCGTGTTGCTGGGAGTGCAAACCGCCGACTGTATGCCGGTCTTGATCGCGGACCCGGTTCGGCGCGTGGTGGCGGCGGTCCATGCCGGTTGGCGAGGCACCGTGAAGCGCATTGCCGAGAAGGCGGTGGGGACCATGCGCTCCGTGTTCGGCAGCGAACCCGGCGACCTGCGGGCCGCCATTGGTCCGGGCATCCATGCCTGCTGTTATGCCGTAGGAGATGAGGTCATCCACGAATTTGAGTCGCAGTTTTCTTACGCTGGGGAGTTGTTTCGCGAGGTCTACGATAAGGACCCGGTAAAGCGCAAATATCCATTGTTGTTCATGACCGCGCGAGCGCCCGGGCACAGCGATATCGGGCCGCAGATTCATCTCAACCTGGTGGAAGCCAATCGGCGGCAGTTGCTCAGCGCCGGGCTGAACAAGAAACATATCTGGGCCGCCGAAGAGTGCACCTCCTGCCGTACCGATCTGCTGTTCTCGCATCGGGCGGAAGATGGATATACGGGAAGAATGCTGGCGGTAATCGGCTTCGGCCATGATTAGCCCGGGAGCCCAGGCCCGCTATGCGTCACAGCCGGCTTCGCACCCGCGCCGGCATCTGTTATATTTTTCTTGCATGTACGATGACTTTACAGCCGTAGACCGCTGGACCGGCGAGCAGATTCATTGCCTCTATCAGGCCGTTATTGTGGCGATTGCCACGCGCCACGCGGATGCCATTGATATCAAGTTCCTGGCCAATGGCCGCCCTGTCTGGGTGGCCCTCCCGCACCGCGCATGGGTGGAATACAAGGCCCGCACCGGCAAGGTCATTACCGATCCGCTGGCGGTCCAGATTGCCGGGCACTATTTGAAATCAGCCATTGAATCCGGGTATGACAACGGGCGCGAGATGTACACGTTGACTCCCGAAGAAACGTTGCAGCACCTCGATGCCATAATGTCGGAATTCAAGCATTCGCGCGGATTGCCGATGATGCCCCGGGTTGGTTAATCATTTTTAATTCCATCCTCTCCCCCGCGCCTTTCTGAAAGCGGCCCCGGGGAACCACAAATCTCATCCCTTGGCCCTTGCCACCGTCCATAAGTAGTGGGAAAATTGAGAGTTTTCCTTGAGGCGGGGAGCCTCTATATTTTTATGTCTGTAGTCGCCGCCATTGGGGACCTTGCAAGTGTTCTGCACCGGAAAAACGTATTTCGAAATCTTTCCAACGCCCAGTTGGCGGAGCAGGCGATTCGGCGGGGAGAAGCTGAGCTGGCCGGCAATGGCGCCCTCTCTGCTCTAACCGGCAAGCGGACCGGTCGTTCTCCCAAAGACAAGTTCATCGTCAAAGACGCAGTTACCGCGGACAAGGTGGCGTGGGGTTCAAACCAGCCTTTTTCGCCCGAGCAGTTCGAGGCCCTCTATTTCCGGGTGGTTGATTACCTGCGGGGCCGTGATCTTTTTGTGCAGGACCTCTTCGCCGGCGCCGACCCAAAGTACCGTCTTCCCATCCAGGTGATCACCGAACATGCCTGGCAAAGCCTCTTCGTAAAGCAGCTTTTCGTGCGTCCGTCCGCGGCGGAATTGAAAGTCCATGATCCCGAATTTATGGTGATTGGCGTGCCTGAGTTTCTGGCCGACCCGCAGCGCGATGGGACGAACTCCGAGGCCTTTATCATCACCGATTTCACCCACAAGATCGTGCTGATTGGCGGCACGCGATATGCCGGCGAGCTGAAGAAGTCCATCTTCGGCAGCATGAATTTTATTCTGCCGCAGCGCGATGTTTTTCCCATGCACTGCTCCGCCAATGTTGGCGCGGATGGAGTGAGCGCCCTCTTCTTCGGCCTTTCAGGCACCGGCAAGACGACACTATCGGCCGATCCCAGCCGCGGCCTGATTGGGGACGATGAGCATGGCTGGAGCGCCTCCGGAGTGTTTAACTTTGAAGGCGGCTGTTACGCGAAATGTATCCGCCTCTCGATGGAGACCGAGCCGCAAATCTATCGCGCAATCCGCTTTGGGGCGGTGCTTGAAAATGTGGTGATCGATCCCGCGAGCCGCGAGCCGGATTACAACAGCGAACGGTATACCGAGAATACGCGCGCCGCTTACCCCATCGATTTCATTGAAAATGCCATTGTCCCCGGTATCGCCGGACATCCTAAAAATGTGGTCTTCCTGACCGCCGATGCCTTTGGCGTCCTGCCCCCGATTTCAAAACTTTCTCCGGAGCAGGCGATGTATCACTTTATGTCTGGATACACCGCCAAGCTTGCCGGCACCGAATCCGGCGTGGGCAAGGAGCCGCAACCGAATTTCTCTACCTGTTTTGCCGCGCCCTTTCTGCCGCTGCCGCCCAAGACTTATGCCGAAATGCTGGGCAGCCGGCTGAAGATGCATAAGGCGCAGTGCTGGCTGGTGAATACAGGATGGGTGGGCGGTCCTTACAGCGTTGGAAGCCGCATGAAATTGCCTTATACGCGCGCTATCGTGCGGGCCGCGTTGAACGGACAGTTAAGCAATGTGCAGTACGAGGCCGAATCCATTTTCGGATTGAACATCCCGAAATCTTGCCCCGAAGTGCCTTCGGAGCTGCTCAACCCGCGGGACTCATGGGCCGATAAAGCCGCATACGATAAACAGGCCGCCGAGCTGGCTGAACGTTTTCGCAAAAACTTTGAGAAGTTCGAGGCCTCCGCCGAGATCCGCAACGCCGGTCCCAAGGTGAAATGAGAGGTCCGTATCGGAATGAGTTGGCGCCAGCATTGTCCTGGCTATAGCGATTCCTCGGCGCTTCGCGTCACGAAATGACAAATCATCCGCCTATTGTTTCTCTGTGTGTCTCTGGTGAAATTACTGCTTCCCGATAGTCACTTGTTTGCCGGAATAGCTGATGGTTTGGTCTACCTGCGCGCTGGGCCCAATGCCCGCTCCATGATTTTCCCCGACAAACACTACATGAAACGTGCGGCTTTGCAGCATTCCGGGGAAGGACCCCTGGCGCTCGCCTATGGTCAGCGCCTGCCTGTCTTCATCCCATGAAATGGGAATCGTGGCATAGACCCCCTTCTCATAATTGTAGGTGTCGTTTTCATCTTCATACAGGGTGAAGCTTCCGCTTGCGCCCTTGTAGATGCGGAGCTCAATGGGATCCGCGGGCTTTTCGTCCGAGTATTCTTCTTCCGGCCCCAGGGGAAGAATGGAACCCGCGCGAACATACAAAGGAATGCGATCAATGGGCGCGGGTGAATCGATCGCGCGTCCGCCCTCCACTGTGGCGCCACTCCAGAAGTCATACCACTTGGCCTGCGGCAGATAGAGATGGCGCATGGTTGCGCCCTGCTCGGTGACTGGGTTTACCAGAAGCGCGGGGCCATACATAAATTGATCGCCGATATTCTGGGCCTTTACGTCGTTGCGAAAATCCATCACCAATGGCCGCATGGGCGTGTAGCTGTTTTTTGTGACCATCCATGCGAGCGAATAGATGTAGGGCAAAAGGCGATAGCGGAGCTGATCATAGCTAAGCAGTATCTTCTGGGCATCGGGCCCATAAGACCAAAGCTCGTTTTCGTCAGGATTGCGGGTGCCATGGACGCGCAGGACAGGGCAGAAGGTCCCATATTGAAACCAGCGCACAAAGAGCTCGCGGAACTGCGGATCATTCAAGTTGCCGCCGGAGATGAAGCCGCCGATGTCGGTCGTCCAATAGGGCAGGCCGGAGACTGAGAAGTTAAGCCCGGCGGGGATTTGCCGTTTGTAGCTCAGCCAATCCGAGAGGATGTCTCCCGACCAGGCCGTGACCGCATTGCGCTGCGCGCCCGCGAAGGCGGAACGCGAAAGGATGAAGACCCGCTTTTTGTCCGACGCGCTGCGCTGCCCTTCGTAAACTGCCGCCGTGGTCATCAGGGGATAAATGTTCGCGTAGCGATTGCCGCTGCCGATGAACAGCTTGTGGCCCAGCAGGATGTTCTCTTCCTGGTTTTCCGTCTCCGGCTCGGTGGTGTCCAGCCACCACGCATCCGCTCCGATGCGGAACAGCGCCTTGTCCATCAGCTCCCAGTAATACTTGCGGGCCGCCGGATTGGTTGCATCGTAAACCGCCATGTGATTGGCGTGATATGGAGGAGAGGCAATCTGGGTGCGCTCGATGAAATATCCCTTCT
>CAYTQA010000043.1:0-12153 GCA_964439495.1 uncultured Terriglobales bacterium
GTCCATAAAAACACGGAAATCCTTCCCTGGTTTTCATTCTGATTCTCATTCATATGAAACGCCGCATTCTGGGCTTTTGCCCGACTTAATCGAGTCCGAGGACAGCCCCGCAGAAGCGCATTGCCTTGGGTCAGGCTAATCAATGACCTCCTTATTGGACTACTTGCCCCCAACCCGTGACGCTCGATGTCTCTTCAAGAATGTTCACGCTTGTTCCGCCTGAATCTCCGATTAAAGATCGATGCACGCAATCTGAATTTTGAATTTGTTTATAGCTTCAGATATGTCCACAATGAACAACCAAAGAGTAGGTTCTCTTGGGCTGCGGCAGGAGTATCGGATTGCCAAAGACACCTACTTAGTTCATGAAGATCGGGCCCACGGAGCGTTGGCATGGAGCCGAACGTACCTGGGTGCACCTTCCAGCACGGGATATCCCCTTGGGGGAGGGTCGCCCAATCCGCCACTTAATATTCGTTTGCAGAAACCAGGGAAGCGGAGTATGATTCCCGACCGTACAACAGGGTATCGCATCCCTCCCCGCCAGTTGATAGTAACGAGATGCATACCAGGGCCCCTTTCTTTATGGCTTTTCCCGAGCCAGAACGTCTTAGGACGCGCTGACATTTCCATCCAGGAGGACGCAATGAGGAAGTTTAAATTTCTCAGCAGTTCCGCTGCATTGAACCCCGCGCATAGCGGCAGCAACCACTCTCACCCAGTCCAGGCATTGTGGACATGGGCCCTGCTTGCGCTTATTGCCTGTGCTCTTCTTAGCACACCGAACCTCTCTGCGCAGGCAATATCAACCGGCACGGTGGTTGGCACTGTAACCGATCCTTCTAACGCGATTATCCCAGATGCCGAAATTACAATCACGGACAAATCGACCAATGCGACCCGAAAATCGGTGACCAATGCTGAGGGCCGATTCGTGTTCGCGAATGTCACTCCTGGCGATTACGACGTGCGCATTACCAAGCAGGGTTTTAAAACGGCGACAGTGATGAATCAAGCCGTCGAGATCGGAAAGACATTGACCGAGAACGTAAGCATGCAGGTCGGTCAACTCGAACAGACGGTCACAGTGGAGACCACCGGTACGGAACTACAGACCATGAACGCCACCACCGGCGACACCGTGAACGGCATCGCTCTTGAGTCACTGCCCTCGCTGGGCCGTGACGTCAGCACTTTTATCGTCATGCAACCTGGCGTCAGCCCGGACGGCAGCGTCGCCGGTACCGTGGTGGACCAGAGCAGCTTTCAACTCGATGGTGGACAGAACACGAATGACATGGATGGCAGCATGAGCGTGTACACGCCTAGCTACGCAGGTAGTCCGGCAGGCGGTGGTATCGCAAACCAGAGTCCTGGCTTGGCGGCCGGCCCGACCGGCGTTCTGCCGACCCCGGCCGACGGCATCGACGAATTCAAGGTAAATACTTCGAACCAAACGGCGGATTTCAATAGCTCCTCCGGCGCTCAGGTACAGATGCTCACCAAACACGGTACCAACTCGTTCCACGGAAGCGTCTATGAGTATTACTTCGACAACAAGTGGAATGCCAACACCTGGGACAATAATCACACCAATCCCAAGACCCCGTTGCCGGATTACCATTACAGCCGTTTCGGCGCCTCGCTCGGAGGACCGCTGCTTCCCTTCAATGTCCTGGGCGGCAAGACCTACTTCTTTGGTCTCTACCAGGGATTTCGCTGGCCGAATTCAACCACCATCGAGCGCGCGGTGCCCAGCGCTTCCATGCGCTTAGGACTGCTGAGCTTCAATGGTACGGTGTACAACCTGAACCCCACTCCCGTGACCTACAACGGAACCACATATGCGCCAAGCGGGCTTGACCCTCGCAACCTCGGACTCAATCCCTTAATCTCCCAGCTATGGAACAAGTACATGCCATTGCCCAACGAGTCCCCGACGCAGTGTACGCTGTCTCGCTGCGACAATGATCCGGTTACCGGGCTGTCCAACGTCGGCGGTTTCCGTGCCAATGTCGGGATCCCGCAAAACGACAATTTCGGTGTGTTGCGCCTGGACCATGATTTCGGAGACAAATGGCGTTTTAACGGCACCTATCACTATTACCGCCTGGAACGGGCTACCACATCGCAGGTGGACATCGGCGGTCTTCTTCCGGGAGACAAGCTGGGTGTACCTAAAGCGGTTTCCAGTCGCCCGCAAGTGCCCTGGCTCTATACCGTCGGACTCACGACCCAGGTCACTTCCACTGTGACAAATGATTTCCATTACAGTTTTCTGCGGAACTGGTGGTCCTGGCAGGACCCCGGCGACGTGCCTCAGTTTTCAGCTTTGGGGGGCGCCTTGGAACCGGGCGGCGAGAGCGCGACGCAAGCCCTGTTGCCCTACAACGTGAACACGCAGCAGACGCGTACGCGTTATTGGGACGGATTAGACCACTACTTCCGGGATGACGTGAGCTGGCTGAGAGGCAACCACTTCATGCAGTTTGGAGGTATCTATCAGCATAACTTCAACAAACACCAGAGGACGGACAATGGTGGCGGCATCAACTATCAGCCGGTTTATCAGATTGGGACCGGGAGCGGCGCCGGAATTGGCGGCGTGCCAGTCCCCCCGGGAGTGACCGCCACCCGAAACTTCGGGCGCGATTACTCTGAAATATTGGGGATTGTCTCGATAGCGCAGCAGGCCTTTACTCGCAGCGGAAACAACCTGCAGTTGAATCCGCCACTCACGCCTGCGTTCGACCAAAGCACCGTACCGTATTACAACGTGTATGCCAGCGATTCATGGCACATGAAACCGTCGTTCACGCTCACCTACGGCTTAGGATGGACGCTTGAGATGCCGCCGGTGGAAAAGAATGGAAAGCAGGTCGAGTTCGTGGATGCCAACAATCGTCCGATTGCGGTCACGGATTATTTGAAGGCACGCCAGCAGGCAGCTCTTGCCGGGCAGGTTTACAACCCGATCGTGGGCTTCGATCTGATCGGCAACGTGGCCGGCCATCCCAAGTATCCTTACAATCCGTTCTACGGTGAGTTCAGCCCACGTATTGCCGCGGCCTGGAACCCACATTTCGACAAAGACGGCCTGCTCGGTAAAATCACGGGCGGCGACCGTACCGTCGTGCGCGGCGGCTATGGTAGAATTTTCGGTCGTCTGAACGGCGTGGACCTGGTATTGGTGCCGCTGCTCGGGACCGGTCTTATCCAGCCAGTGCAGTGCGTTCGTCCGACAAGGACTGGTGTGTGCGGAGGCGCTACCCCCAGTACCGCTTTCCGGATTGGCGTCGACGGGAACACTGCTCCCCTGCCGGCCGCCGCGCCTACCTTGCCGCAGCCTTATTTTCCGGGGATAGGCGGCAATGCTGAAGCGGGAGCGGGCGAAGCGCTGGACCCGCACTTCCGTCCCAATCAGGTGGATTCGTTCACGTTAAGCCTGCAGCGTCAGCTTTCCAGTCGAGTGACCATGGAACTCGGTTACATTGGACGCATCATCCGAAACGAATATCAGCCGATCAACGTCAATGCGGTGCCGCACATGTTCACTCTGGGTGGGCAGCGGTTCAGCAGCGCTTATGCGGCGCTGGAGAAAGCGACCCAATTCGGAAACAATATTCCGGCGACGGTCGTCCAGAACGGGCTCAAGACGATCCCCGGCATTCAGGCGCAGCCGTTCTTTGAAGCTGCCCTGGCAGGGACTGGATACTGCAATGGTTACGTAAACTGCACCACGGCCGTGCTCGACCAGGAATCGTCGAACTTTGCGGTGCAGGACGTCTGGCACCTTTGGAGTGATCTCGATAACGGCGGTAAAGCCCCGGGCTTCAACTTTGCCCCCACAATGCTGAATAGCGCGGGACAGCTCTCGAGCGGCGTTGGCGTCAATGCGAGCATCGGCTACGGCAACTACAATGCCGGATACGCGTCGATCCACATGAACAGCTGGCATGGCATCACCATGCAGCAGAACTTCACCTGGAGCAAGGCGCTTGGAACTGGCGCTATGGTGCAGGCGACGAGCGAGTACACGGCCGACGATCCATTCAATCTGCACACCATGTATGGACTGCAAGCGTTCGACCGTAAATATGTGTACAACGCCTTCCTTGTCTACGAGCCGCCGTTCTTCAAGAACCAACAGGGCCTCCTGGGACGGATCCTGGGGGGTTGGAATTTCGCGCCGCTATTCTCCGCGGGCAGCGGCCTGCCGGAAGAGTCGTACACCATTAACGGCGGGGGAGCAGCCTTTGGCGAAGGGGATTCGATCAACTTCTTCTCTAACGAGAATGCGGTCGTTACCACTAACAAAGGTATCAGCCCTTCCCGTCACAACAATGTCACTGGCACGGTCGCTGGAACAGCGGGAAATATTAATATTTTTGCCAATCCAGACCAGGTGTTCAATAGCCTCCGCCAACCGATCCTCGGCCTGGATGGGAATGACGGTGGATTCGGGATTCTTCGGGGATTGCCTTACTGGAACCTCGATTTGAGCGTTCGAAAGACGGTCCGCGTGGCAGAGCGGTTCGGCCTTGAAGGGCAAGTAATCTTCACCAACGTCCTGAACCACATGCAGTTCACAGACCCATCGTTCGATACTAGCAATCCATCGCAGTTTGGCGTCTTGAACAGTCAAGGCAACTCGCCGCGTCAGATGGAGTTCGGAATCCGGGTGAAGTTCTGACTTTTATGCGGAAAGAGAAAACCCGAAAGTGCTTTAGGAGTTGCGGAACTCCATAAGTACCCATGGAAGACGGCGGGGGTTACCCGATAACCTCTGCCGTCCGCGCCCGGTACTGTTGAAACCACTCATGCGGAGGGATGTGTGAGCGGTTGAAACAGGCGGTCTTGAAAACCGCTATACCCGAAAGGGTATCGGGGGTTCGAATCCCTCTCCGTCCGCCATTCAGTCTGCAGCTCAGAGAATCTTTCTCTGATTCGTTGCGAAAAGGCCTGCGTTGCGCAAAACATGAAGAGCGCTTGGCCCTGCTTATTTTTACTTTGCGCGTAGCGCCCAAGCCTCCACTCGGAACACAAGAAGATAATCCATTTCTCGGCCTTTTAGCTCCTACAATCGTTCTATGGCTGGTTTTGCGGTTTTCATGACGATCGTGACGTTGGGGTTGGTGGGTCTCGTTTTATCCTGCGCCTTATCTATCGTTTTGTATATTGTTGCCAGAGTCCGGATACGTCGTGGGGTGAGCAGCCCGAGGGCCACCGTCGTTGGCGCACTGGCTCCATTTCTGGGTCTGTTCTGGCTGGTGGTTGCACTCCTCATTCATGTGCAAATCTCGAATCGACTGGCCCATCAGGACTGCGGTTTGAGCGGCGACCCCTATGTGACGCTGCCCAATGGCTACGTCCTTGGTAGTCTCAACACATACGACGGCTACTTCAAAGCACCCGGGTTTGAAACTGACGTGCCTGTTGCAGGGCCGGGATACGTCCGATCCATCATCCACCTCGAATATTCTGATCCGTACTTCATCGGGACCCAGTTCGACTTCAAAACTTCAAGCGTGCGTAGGTTTACTTTCGACACGAGAACACGAGAGTTCCATGCTTCAGAACCAGACAGCCAAGCCCGCCGTCCCTTCGACTCTTCTGATCAGGCAGCCATGAATGCATGGACAGACGCGAATACACATTCTCAACGAGATCCTACTTCATATTGGAAGCTCTATGAGCAGTATCGGCATCGCTGGCCGAAGTACGTATTGTTCGCTCTAATCGCGGCAGGCGAGATAGCGATCTCCTTTGGGGTTTGGGAGATCTGGAAAAAACGGCCCGCTGAGACGACGGCAGAATTTAAATGAAGGGTGGCTGCAAGTCGAACTGGGCTCACATGATGATATTTCGGCGGATATTCTCACTCTTCGAGCAGCATTTACCAAAGCGCTCATCAAAGATTCCGCCAGAAGCATTGCTTTCCAGCCGGAGTCTTCCCTCATATTTTCTTGATCTCAATGAATGTTGAGGCGTGACGCCCATCCAGCTATACGTGCGGATAGTTGTTTCCGCTAGCGGAGTTCCATAGAGTGTTGCGGATGTTGTGATCCGGACCGGGGGCTACCCCGGTCGAATGGCAGGGAGGGGAAAACATGACTTATACACGTGGTTCCGCAACCAGGCAGCGCCTGACGGCAATTTTGTTTGCGCTGATAATGACCGCTTGCGCCGGCGCCGGCGCCCAAACGGTGCAAGTGCTCCAAACCAACGGCGACCAGTCGCTGCTGCTGGCCACCCAGCCCAGCGTCTCTTTTGGGTCGAAGACCAGCAACCGAACGACCATCACCGTGAATGATGGCACAAAATATCAGACCATCGATGGCTTCGGGGCCGCCTTCACCGACTCCGCCTCATGGCTGATCTACAACAAGCTGACCTCTTCGCAGCGCACCACGCTGATGACGAATTTCTTCAGCCCAACCAGCGGCCTGGGAATGAGCATGGCGCGCCTGCCCATGGGCGCCACGGACTTCACCGTGAATGGCGACTATTCCTACGATGACACCTCGGGCTGCGCCGCCGACACCAGCCTGGCCAACTTTTCGATCAGCCACGACACCGCCTATATCATCCCCGTGATCCAGCAGGCCCTGAGCCTCAATCCCCAACTCAAGATTGAGGCGCTGCCCTGGAGCCCTCCGGCATGGATGAAGACCACCTGCACCATGAACGGCGGCAATATGAACATGAACTATCTGACGCCGCTGGCCAATTATTTCGTGAAATTCATCCAGGGATACTCCTCATACAAGGTCCCGATCAATTATGTGGCGGTGCAGAACGAGCCTTTGAACTCCACCACCAACTATCCCTCGGAATCGCTGGCCGACACCGATGAGGCCAACATCATTGGCAACTATCTGGGACCGGCGCTGGCCTCCAACGGATTGACCTCCACGCAAATCATCACCTTCGACCACAATTGGAGAGACTACACCTACCCGGAAAATGTCCTGTCGAACACGTCCGCTTACAACTACTCCGCCGGCTCGGCGTTCCATTGTTATGCGGGCAGCGTGGGCGATCAGCTCTACGTCGAGCAGGCCTACCCCGCGAAAGGGATCTGGTTTACCGAATGCACGGGCAGCGTGGGATCGAAATTCCAAAACGACCTGGTGTGGAACGAGCAGAACCTGTTCATCGGGGCGGTGCGGGACTACGCCAAAAGCGTCCTGCTGTGGAACCTGGCGCTGGACCAGAATTCCGGGCCAAAGAACGGCGGATGCAGCGGTTGCCGCGGAGTAGTCACGATCAATGACAGCACCAGCCCGGCAACCATCACCTACAACGTCGAGTACTACGTGATTGGACAATCGAGCAAATGGGTGCAACAGGGCGCTTATCGCATCGACTCCAATAACCCGTCCAGCAGCCTGATCGATGTGGCCTTTCTGAACCCGGACGGGACCCACGTGCTGGTGGTTTGCAATACGGCTGGGACCACATCGGCCACCTTCCAGGTTGTGTACAACAACACGGGATTCACTTACACGCTGCCGAACCAGTCGGTAGTCACGTTTAAGTGGTAAAGCGCGCCGGGCGGAACATCGCCAGAAAGACTTAGCGCCGGGGGCTGGACATCGCAGATGATGTCAGCCCCCGTTTTTTTATCGGAACAGGCAAATCTAATCCATTCATCCGAAGCGCACGCCGCTCGTCTTTTATCCGAAGCGGGCGCGTTGCTCATCTTTTCTAATCCATGGAAATAATGCCGCGCTGAAGGGCCACCGCGGTTGCCTGGGTGCGGTTGCGGTTGGCGATCCCAAGCTTCTCAAAGAGATGGCTTACGTGCAGCTTTACCGTCACCTCGGCAATATTCAGCTCTGAGGCGATTTCTTTGTTACTGCGCCCCTGGACGATCCCGCGCAGCACCTGCATTTCGCGCGCGCTCAAAGGAGCGTGCCTGAGGCGTTCCGCCGCCTGCGGGGCCACGGCGGGATCGAGGTAACGTCCGCCCGCGCACACCTCCCGGATCGCATGGAGCAGCTCTCCGCGCTCCGCGCTCTTAAGCACATATCCTCGGGCGCCCGCCTGCAGTGCCCGGTAGACCTCTTCCTGCGCGGAATGCGTAGACAGCATCAGGATCCGCGCCTCCGGCCATCGCCGGCGCAACATCGCCGTGGTTTCAACTCCAGAGACCCCCGGCAGGCGGACGTCCATCAGCACCAGATCGGGGCGATGCTGTTCATAACACTCCAATGCCGCGCCGCTGCTGGCCGCCTCCGCAATTACCTCCAGGTCGGGTTCGCAGCTTAGTGACGCCACCAAACCCTGGCGCACCATGAAATGATCATCTACTACCAGAATGCGTTGCTTCGACATAGCCGCGCCTCCTATGTGTCTCACTGCTTACGTAAATTCTCGTTCCTCGTCCCGGCCTGCTTTCAATGTGCAGGCTGCAACCCAGGGCCTGGGCCCGCTCCCGCATGTCAAGCAATCCAAAGTGCCCGGACAACGCCGCCATTCCCGCCGGGATTTGAAAGCCGCGGCCGTCATCGCTGATGGTGAGCGCCACCGGATCGCAGCGATAATCCAACTCCATCACGATGCGGTTCGCCTGGGCATGCCGAACGGCGTTGGCCATCGCCTCCTGGCCGATGCGCAGTAAATTCATCTCGGCCGCCGTTTCCAGCCGGCGCGGCTCTCCATGGAAGATCAGCTCCACTGTGGGCGAATCCTGCTGGTTCGACTGCACCGTTTTGCGCAGCGCGGAAACCAGATCGCCTGTCTCCAGCCATTCGCAGCGCAGGTCCCACACCGAGCGCCGCGCCTCCTGCATACTGCGACGGCTCATGCGGCGGGCCATCTCCAGTGCCTGTCGCGCCTCCTCCGGCCTCTCCGCGAAACGCGCCGTTGCCAGGTCGAGATGCAAGGTGATGGCGGTCAACTCCTGCTCCAGGCTGTCATGCAGTTCACGCGCGATCCGATGCCGCTCTTCCAGCACGGCGCTGACGCGCGCCTTTTCGCGAATGACTTTCATCTGCTCCCGCACCTTGCGCGCCAGAAACACCAGTCCCAATGCCGCGACCACCAGCGCGCTGAACGTGATTCCCAGCAGCCAGAGCGTGGCCTGCTGACTCCACCACGAGGGAGAGCGCAGCACTTGGATGTCTTTCCGCTCCCGGACCAGCAGGCGCACCGTCTCGGGAAGCTTCCACAGGCCTCCGCTCCGCACCAGGCATATGCCCTGGACGCGAAGCAGGCTTCCCCGGCGCAGGTCGGCAAACTGAGCAGTGCCTTCCCCCGATAGGTCAGCGGAGAACACCAGTTGTCCACTGCGCAGCAGCAGGCTTTTGCCTCCCGAGTTCACGTTCACCGCCAGCAGTTCCGCTTCGACCTGCGCCAGCAATCCGTCCAGCGAGATATCGAGCAGATGATTGGCGCCCACCCTGACGGGTTGCGGCGCGGCTGTGTGGCCGACGCGGTGATAGACCGCATCTTCGAGAACAGGTTGCGATTCGCCCAGCGTTGGGAAGCCGATCACATCGACGATGTCGCCCGGGTCCAGGGGCTTTCGCTCCGCGCTGAGCACGCGCAGTCCTTCATTCCCGTCCTGCACAAACAGCGTATGACCGGGCTGCTGGTAACTGACCACGCCACGCACCCGCACCCGGTGCCCCGCTCCCTGCTGCGGCGAGAACCGCATCAGCGCCGGAATGGGCAACGCCGGACCCGGCGCTTCCATGTGCAGAAACTGGAGGCGCGGCACGTAAAAAAGAATTCCCAGCAACTGCCGCCGATCGTTAAAAATACTTCCGCAGACGCCCTCAACCTGCACACTGGAGTCCACCCAGTTTTCAGGCACACTGCCGTTGGCCGGCAGCGGCACGCGTGCCTCGAACTGCTCGCCTCCCGAGGCGATCACCAGCGCCAGCGTCGGCTCCTTCCAGGAATTACGGTCCACCGAGACCGCGCGCACAATGCCGCGAATCGCGCCCCACTGGCTGTCCTCCTGGCCACTTGCGATGTCCTCAAACGACCACAGGCGCGCCTGCGGCAAGCGCCCCTGGCCCACGATACGCAAGCCCTGTTCCAGAATCACCGGCGCGAAATGTCCGGGGCCGCTGATGCCGGTGACCTGCACAATATCTCCCAGGCGAGGATGCACCTGGCCGGGGACCTCGCGGCCCTCCACATAAATTCCTGCTGTCGCATCCTGGATAATGAAATCGGGCGAGGGGATATCTTCCGTGACCACTCCTGTGATTTGTACTGGAATGCCGGAGCTGGCCTGCGCTTGTGTGAGCGCGCGGATTTCGATTACGCGCCGCAGCAGTTGAGGAGCGCCATGCGCTGGCGGCAAGGAAATTCCTTCCGTGGCTGCTTCGTGTCCAACCGGAGCAGCGGCAAGCGACCGGGAATAGTGCGCGTCCGAAAAAGGTTGAGGACCACTCTGCATGGCGGCAAACACGCTATATGAGGAGAACCATCCGGCGCAGCAAAGCGCCGCGTAGAGCAATTTCAGCATGATCTGGCCTGGTTCCTCCCTTGGTCCACACACGGTGCAATGGTGCTCCGCGCCGGAAGCGCCGTTAAGTCTAATCCAGCACCGGCCAGAATAGGAAGGGATCTTTTAACTTTGCGGATATGCCGCCTGCCCGGTCCTTTCCATAACGTGCGCTCCTGTCATCCCGCGGTTTTTTCCCATCGGATCGACCGTGTATTCGGCGGCAGACGTAATCCTGAAACTACTGGCTTTCAGGTAGGGGCGGTACTGGCTGATTTGAGTTCTTTTCGAATCCTACGGCTTTCATTGCCCGGACGATCTCCTGGTTTCTCATGAATGCCTTCCATACCCCTTCATTGCGCAGGTTCTCCGCCATCAGAAGCATGATGCCCTGATCGATGCCAAGCACCTGCGGATCGTACCAGGAATCTTTCGGATTGAATGCGTCCACAAAGCCGTACCGCGTCCACGCCTTGGGATAACGGTCTAGGATGGTCTTCAGCACCCGCTTGCAATCGGCGGGCACGAATGGCAGCGATCCACCAGCGGCACAGGGGACGACCGTGCCATCGATCGGGCCTTTCGGCGGCGGGCCTCCCCAGGCTTTGTATCCATGCTCGGAATCCGACGCCGTGATGCCCCACAAGTCCTCGCTGTACCACGGATATTGGTCGTGCAGGCTCAGGCAGAAGCGCTTGTGCGCCATGGTGGCTGTCACCGAGTTCTGGAAGTAATCGGCATGGGCATCGTGCTGTCCGCGAAAATCGATCCAGGTGTGCGCCGACTGGTGAATGAAGAGTGGCGCGTTATCGCTGATATATCGCAGCCCATCGTATTCGAAGACGGGCCGCCACCAGGCCTCCCACGACGACGCCGGGATGGGATGGGAGGGCGATCCGATGGCCATCAGGTACATCCCCATCAGTTCGCAATAGTGGTCCCATCGGGCCTTCAGGAAACCCGAGTCCGGCTTCCATCCGTGGTCGAGCGTCTCTCCGCCATTGAGCATCCATTTCCAGTCCACACGCTCGTAGATCTCGGTGGCGGGCTGACGAATGTCGGAGGTGTGGAAATACTCTCGCGCGTGCAGGATGCCCAGCAGAAGCAACGCCGTGTCTATGGACGATAGCTCGCACTTAAATGCCCTCTCGCCCGTATGCATGTCCACGAAGTGGTAATAGAAGCCGTGTTCCTGGGGCATGTGGCGCGCCAGGAACTCGAGGGTCTTGCGCACTCGCTCGCGGGCATCGGCGGACTTCAAGTATTTGTTGGCGTGGGCCACGCACATGGCGCTGAGCCCGAAACCGGTGGCGGCGATGCTGGCCACTGTATGGGAATCCGGTTCCGTATGCATCGCCCGGTACTTCACCAATCCCGTTTCGGGACCGGCCTGCTCATAAAAAAAGCGGCACGCCCGTCGCTCCATTTCGGCAAGCAGGTCGTCGCTCTCGTCGCGATGTTTTCGCCACGCGCTCCACGGAGGGGCGAGCATTGCATACGAGATTGCGCCGAAACTGCCCTTAAGAAATTCGTGTCTTGAATGCATCGGAAGCCCGAAGACTTTTCCGGCCATATTTCACCCTCGATTGATTGTGAATCGGACCCGCCGATTTCAGAACTGGCTAATGCCCCACTTCCTTCGCAGGCCCCAGGGGCATGACTTCGATTTTTAGTTCAGCTTGAAAACT
>CAYTQA010000043.1:12163-13621 GCA_964439495.1 uncultured Terriglobales bacterium
AAAACTATTTACCAATTAAGCAATGGACCGGAACGCAAGGTGTAACATTCGTGGTACAACGCAGTCAAGACAGCCCAGAAAAGAAAGAAGCCGACGCGGCACTCGCCAATCACGTGGCTCGGGACTAGCTCTTTGGTAATCCAGAACGGTAGAAACTAACTTTCCGGAAATGGTTTAATAGGACTGCGCAAACACTTCGTTCAAGGAGGAAGCATCACCATGAAAAAGTATTTCATTTGCTTTGCGTTGGCAGCATCGGTTTCCGCATTTGGGCAGGGCCATGGCCGTGCATCAGCGGGAGCGATGGGGGGTCGCCCAGCCGGGGCAGGAGCGACGATGGGTGCACCAGGCAATGCCGGTAGCGGCGCCACCGGCGCCAACAGTCATGCCGGCCAGAAAACACCGGACCAGTTGCTGACGCAAAACACGAAACTGGCGTCAAAGCTGGATTCCCTGCTGCCCAGCGGAACCACGGCGCAACAGGCGTGTTCCGGGTTCAAGAACCTTGGGCAGTGCGTGGCTGCGATTCACGTTTCTAACAATCTTGGCATACCGTTCGATCAATTGAAGGCCAAGATGACGGGGACCAGCCCGGAAAGCCTGGGCAGCGCGATTCACGATCTCAAGCCCGATGCCAATGCCAAGAGCGAGCAATCGAAGGCGAAGAAACAGGCGAAAAGCGATCTGGCAAACTCCAGTTCCTAATCCAGGTTGCGCATGGAGGACCACAACAGTCCTGCCATGATACTCTCTTGATCAAGAGGAGGCTTTGCCTCCTCTTGATTATTTGGAAGCTGCGGCCCAATGCAATCGGCCCTTTATCCAATGGGACAAGGCCGCCATCCCGGGAGCTTGCTCAATGACGTCCCCACAACGGATTGTTTCTTTTCTTCCTTCCGCAACCGAGATGATATGCGCTTTGGGACTGGAGGACCGGCTCGCCGGGATTACCCACGAATGTGATTATCCAGCGTCAGTGAGGCGCAAGCCCGTTGTTGTCCGCAGCGCCGTTGCAGTGGAGACGATGACCCAGGCGGAGATTGACAAAGCCGTCACTGAAAGACTGCGAAACGGCTTGAGCGTCTATCAGGTGGACGAGAAAGTATTGCGGGAGATTGGCCCTGATTTGATTTTGACCCAGGACCTGTGCCAGGTCTGCGCCCCTTCGGGAAATGAAGTTACTCAAGCATTGAATCTGCTTCCCAGGAAGCCGGAGATCCTTTGGTTAACTCCAAAATCTCTACAACAGATTGATGACAACCTGCGCGAAATCGGCGAAGCCACCGGATGTCTTCGTAAGGCCGAGGAATTGATTGCTGCGGGCCGCGCGCGGCTGGAAAAAATAAGAGCTATAACAGATACGATCCTTTCCCGTCCTCGCGTCTTCTGCATGGAATGGATTGACCCGGTTTACTGCAGCGGACACTGGGTGCCGGAAATGGTGAGAATTGCTGGCGG
>CAYTQA010000044.1:0-10876 GCA_964439495.1 uncultured Terriglobales bacterium
GGGCAGCTACAACCAGGAAGCGCTCGCCAGATGGGCGGAGCAGATTCGGGAATGGTCCGCAAAGCTGAAGGCTGTGTACGTGTACTTTGATAACGATCAGGCGGGCTACGCCGCGCAGAATGCGCTCACGCTGCGCAAGATGCTGGGCCTTGCGGCGGCGAAAACCTCACGGGCCGCATAGGAATACTGCAACTCCAGCAAATAGCTGCTTACAATATCTGGCACTTCGGGCACCAGAAGGTCACGCGCGCATCGGGCCCCTGCTTCTTCCCTTCAATGCGCGCGCCGCATCGGCGGCAGGGCAGACCGCGCCGTCCATACACCCAGAGCCGCTCGGCCGGATTGCTGCGTCCGGTAGTGCGCCGAAAGCCGGTATACGTAGTAATGCCGCCGTGCGCTGTATCGGACACATTCGCTCTCATGAACTTTCGCGCATGTTCCACCAGACAGTGCAACTGATCGTCGGTCAAAGAGCTTACGGGCGCGAATGGATTGACCTTGCAGGCAAAGCATATCTCGGATTTATACACGTTTCCGATTCCCGCCAGCGTGCCCTGGTCCAGCAGCGCCGCCCCTACATTCTGGCTGGAGCTTGCTTTAAGAGCTTGCAGCGCCGCTTGCGGATCGAAATCTTCCGCCAGCACGTCCTGCCCGAGATGACGCAGCTCCCCCTTGCGCCGCAGGGATTCTTCCGTATGGAACTCGGCAATGGGGACATTGAAAGCCACGGCCACAAATTCATCGGTCTCAATCACCACCCGCGCATCGCTCCTGCGCTTCTGCCAGGGCTCGCCAGGACGATAAATGTGCCAGCTCCCATTCATCAGCATGTGAGTGACAAGCACAAGATCGCCGGAGAAGCGCATCAGGCTCCACTTGCCTATGGAAGTCACGGATTCGACCGTGCGTCCCGCAAGCGGCGTGTCTTCATCGATGCGGTTCAGCCGGGGCAGCGCCGATTCAAAGCGGACAATCTTTTTTCCCGCCAGGGCTTTGTTCAGCGTGCGCGCGGCACGAAAGATGGTGTCTCCCTCGGGCATATCGCGGTCTCAGGCCAACTGCTTGCTTTCCCGCTCAATCGCGGACTCCACGGGCTCGCGGCGGCGCATCTGCAGGCCCAAAGCCGTAGCCACAAAACCAGCACGCTCCAGGAAGGACGTTAGGAAATGTTCGCGGGCCGCAACTCCATTGATGGAACCGATCAGCAGTCCTTTTTTCTGTTTCTGCAGATCGATGGCGATCTGCGCCAGCTTCTCCGCCGTTGCGCGTGCCACAGCCGATCGCTCCGGTTCGTCCACGGGCAGGAACACCAGAATTTCAGGATTACGCCTTCGCAGGTAGGCCGCCAATACGCCATTCACCAGAATGACGCTGGCGCCCACGCTGCGCGCCAGCATGCGCCCGCCCGTGTCCTCCACCGGCCCCTCGCCGCCTTGGCCTTGTGTTCTTTCTTCCAGCGCCGGCCATTTCAAGACTGTGCCATAGGGATTTGCCGGGTCCGCGGCCGCCAGATGCACGACCTCCGCCCGTTCCGGCTCATCCCGCAGGGAACGAATAAGGTCAAGCGCGGCAGGCATGGCAAACTGGGTCGCGCCCAGTCCGGCAACGAAGAGGCCGCGCCGCGCCCGGCCGCTCTCCTCCATCTCCTTCAGCACCGGATAAATCGTGCTGAAGCCTCCGGGGATGTTCTCCGCCATCGCTGCCTCGCGGGTAAGCACTCCATAGCGCACTAATAACTGTTGCGCGGTTGCGGCGGCAAACTGGGTCATGCTTGCGGGCTCTCCCATGCGCGATGAGATCAGCGACCATCGTCCCTGCCCTGTCTGCGCAGCCGTGCTGCGGCGCGACCGGAAGCCGCGCGCCGAAATCGCCAGCGACCCTGGGGCCGTTCCGTCACTGCTGTGCTTCTTGTGCGCGGACTCTTTATAGGTGAAGGCGCGAAGGGCATGAAAGGTGTCGCTGGTAATCAATCCTTTCCATACCAGGTCCCAGATCGCCTGCTGCGTGTCTCCCGGATATCCTCCGCCCACGCCTTCATGAATCGCTGCAAAGAACAGCGCTCCGCGTTCCCGGAGCAGCTCCAGCACCCTCTGCGCGCGTTCCGATAGCTCTTCCGCCTTGACCTCCCGTGGATGCCACAGCCGCGCCAGATGATCGGTAAGAAATAATGCGATGCGGCCATCTTTTTCGCCCAGCGATTCCACGCCGCACCACACAACCTCTCCGGCGGCAATCCACGTATCGAGATCGGCGGGGGAATATTCGCGCACCCGCGCCGGCAGCACCTCCCGTTCGAGAATCGATGCCGGGACCGCCGCTCCCTGCAATGCCTCCACCGCATCCAGCAGCGCATCCAATCCGCCGCGCGGATGCAGCAGCCCCTGCCAGTGCGTGGACATCCGCGCAAGCACCCGCTGGTCCACAGGTTCCACTTCCTTGCGCAGGCGGGCCAGCGATTTGCGCCGGACCAGCCGCAATACTTCCGCGTCACACCACTCGCGATGCATCCCTCCAGGGCGGAATTCCCCTTCCAGCAATTTGCCTTCGCCCCTTAACTGCTTCAGCACGGATTCCGCAACATTGCGCGAGAAGCCAAAGCGCGCCATCACATCCTCGGTGGTAAATGGCCCATGAGTGCGCGCGTAGCGGCGAATGAGGCCTTCCGATGGATGGTCCACCGGCTGAGTAAACGCCTCCGGCAATCCCAGCGGAAGCGGGACCCCGAGGGCATCGCGATAACGCGCGGCATCTTCCGCGGCAATGTAACGGGATTGGCCTCGAATAGGGACTGCAATCATCCGCCGCGCCTGAGTCAGCGCCTGCAGGACTTCATCCAACTGCGCGAAGGCCACGCGGCCCCCCATCTCATCGCGACTTAAATCGCCCAGGCGCAACAGCAGATCGTGCAAGCCATCGGCGCCGCGGGCGCGATACTTTGCCTCCAGCGCCTGAAGTTGCGTCTCGGTTTCATAAAGAGCATCGCCATCGAGCAGTTCGCGAAAATCGGCATCGCCCAGCAGCTCGCGCAACTGCGCCTGGTCGATGGAAAGCGCCTGCGCCCGCCGCTCCGCCAGCGGAGCGTCACCCTCATAGATGTAATTCGCGATGTAGGAAAAGAGCAGCGCTCCGGCAAAGGGCGAGGGCTGCCGCGAATCCACCGCGGTCACGTGAATATCGCGGTTGCCGATCTTCTTGAGCACGCGCACCAGCGCGGGAATATCAAAGACATCGCGCAGGCATTCACGATAGGTCTCAAGCAGCATGGGGAACGATCCATAGCGCGCGGCCACCCCCAGCAGGTCGGCGGCGCGTTTGCGCAATTGCCACAGCGGGGCCCGCGTGCCCGGCCGCCGTTTCGGCAGCAGCAATGCGCGCGAGGCCACCTCGCGAAACTTGGCCGCAAACAGCGCCGTAGAGCCAAGCTGTCGCAGAAGAAGCCGCTCCACCTCAGCCGCTCCGGGCACGAAGAGCGCGGAGTCGGGCGGCTCGTCGCTCTCCGGCAGGCGCACCACGAATCCATCATCGCTCCACATCACCTCGGCTTCGAGTCCCAATTCAGAGCGGATTTTTGCCGTGACCGCCATGCACCATGGAGCATGCAGGCGATTGCCGAAGGGGGTGAGCACGCAGATGCGCCAATCGCCCATCTCGTCGCGACAGCGTTCGACAATGATATTGCGGTCGTCGGGGACCACCTCGGTCGCCGCCGCCTGCTCGGCCAGATAACGAAGCAGGTTTTCGGCGGCATTGGCATCGAGGTCGTGCTCGCGGGCCAGCCGCGACGCCGCTGCCGGTTGGGGCATGGAGCGCAATTCACGCACCAGCCTGCCAATCTCTTCCCCAAACTCCAGAGGACGTCCCGCGGCGTCTCCATGCCAGAAGGGCATCTTTCCCGGCTCTCCCGGAGCTGGAGAAACCAGCACGCGATCATGCGTGATCTCCTCGATCCGCCATGTGGAAGCGCCCAGCAGGAATGTGTCCCCCAGGCGGCTCTCGAAGACCATCTCTTCATCGAGTTCTCCAACCCGGGTGCTTCCCTTCTCCGCTCCAAGAAGGAAAACGCCATAAAGGCCGCGATCCGGGATGGTCCCGCCATTGACAACCGCCAGCGCGCGGGCGCCCTGCCGGGCGCTGAGAATGTTCTGCACACGGTCCCAGGTTATGCGCGGACGCAGCTCGGCAAATTCGTCGGAGGGATAGCGTCCGGCCAGCATGTCCAGTACACTCTCGAAGACCGCGCGGCTCAGGCCCGCATACGGCGCGGCGCGGCGGACCAGCGCAAACAGCTCTTCGACCTTCCACTCCTCCAGCGCTACCATGGCAACGATCTGCTGGGAAAGCACGTCCAGGGGATTGCGCGGATAACGGATCGACTCGACTTTGCCTTCATGCATGGCGCGGGTGACGGCGGCGCATGCGATCAGGTCCGCCCGATATTTGGGGAAGATCACTCCCTTGCTCACCGCGCCCACCTGATGGCTGGCGCGCCCGATGCGCTGCATGCCGCTGGCCACCGATGGCGGAGCTTCGATCTGCACCACCAGGTCCACCGCTCCCATATCAATGCCCAGCTCAAGAGATGAGGTCGCGATCAGCCCGCGGATGGTGCCGGATTTCAGGCGCTCTTCCACCTCCCGCCGCTGCGCCAGCGCCAGAGAGCCGTGATGCGCGCGCACGATGGTTTCACCCGCAAGATCGTTCAGCGCGCCGGCAATGCGCTCCGCCAGCCGGCGGTTATTCACAAAGATCAGCGTGGTCCGGTGGCGGCGCACCAACTCCAGGAGCTTGGGATGGATGGCAGTCCAGATGGAGTTGCGCTTCGGCCCTTGCGAGGCGGCGCCGCTGGGCAGCTCTTCAATCCTGCCAATTGCGGCCATGTCTTCAATCGGGACCTCGATCTTCAGATCCAGTCTCTTTCGTTCTCCTGTGTTCACAATCGTGACCGGGCGGTAGCGCACCTTCTCCGCAGCGGCCTCGAACTCCTCGTTCAATTCAACCTTGATCTCTTCCGCATCGGGCTTATGCGCGTTCTTGCTGGAAGGAGCTACGCTGCGGCCCTCCGCTCCTCCCAGAAAATTTGCGACCTCTTCGAGCGGACGCTGTGTGGCCGAGAGGCCAATGCGCTGGAGCTTTCTTCCGCACAGCGCTTCGAGGCGTTCGAGCGAGAGCATGAGGTGCGCCCCTCGCTTGGTGGGGACCACGGCATGGATTTCGTCGAGGATCACGGTGTCCACCGAGCGCAGCGCCTCGCGCGCATTCGAGGTCAGCAGCAGATAGAGCGACTCCGGTGTGGTGATCAGAATGTCGGAAGGCGCGCGCTGAAAACGGGCGCGCTCCGAGGCGGGCGTGTCTCCACTGCGCACCAGCACCTGGGGAATCACATGCCGCGATTCCAACTCCTCCGCAGCTTTGGCGATGCCGACCAGCGGCGCGCGCAGATTGCGCTCCACGTCCACGGCCAGGGCTTTGATGGGAGAGATGTACAAGACGCGGCAGCGCAATTTCGCCTCCGGCAGAGGCTCAAACATGAGCCGGTTCAGGCACCACAAAAAAGCAGCCAGGGTCTTGCCGGTGCCTGTAGGAGCGAGAATCAGGGTGGAGTCGCCGCGCGCGATGGCCGGCCATCCTTGGGCCTGTGGCGCGGTCGGCTGTCCAAACGACGCCTCGAACCAGCGCTTGACCGCCGGATGAAACAGCTCCAAAGGGTCCGCCTGAGGAACGCCATTCCCTGAGACTGGAGAAGCCTGCGCTTCGCGCGGCAGCGACATGCCTCCGCTGGGCTGGGATTTCTCTCTCGGTGATGGTTTTGTGCGAAGGGTTCTCTTCATTGCAGGCCGCGTACATTCTTAGATGATCGCCCCATAGCGAAGATGCGGCTTTGAGGCGCACTGCTGCATCGGCGCTGAATCCAACCTGGGCTCCCCGTTCGGTGGCGTCCGATAGGAATGGCCCGTCCTAATTGGCGGGCGAGAGTTCGCTCTCCGGATTGGCGCGATCGGGAGCAGCCGGCGTGAGTTGAGTGAGTTGCTCCACCTTGCGCAGTTGGGGAAACATCCACGCCCACAGCACCACCACGACCAGCGTGCCGATGCCGCCCAGCACCACCGATTCCACTGTCCCAAACCAGTGGGCGGTGATGCCCGATTCAAATTCGCCCAATTGGTTCGAGGCGCCGACAAAAAGCATGTTCACCGCGCTCACGCGTCCGCGCATGGCCGGCGGGGTGGCGACCTGCACCAGGGTGCTGCGCACAAAGATGCTCACCATATCCGAGGCCCCAACCACAAACAGCGCGATCAGCGACAGCGCCATGCTGCGGGAAAGACCGAAGACAATGGTGGCCGCCCCAAAAATGGCGACGCAGAAGAACATCACCAGTCCGGCCCGGCGCTTGAGCGGACGATGCGCCAAGGCGACCCCGATGAGCGCCGATCCGACCGCGGGAGCGCTGCGCAGCATCCCCAGGCCTCGCGGCCCCACATGCAGGATTTGCTGGGCATAGATCGGGAGCAGGGCCACCGCGCCTCCCAGAAGGACGGCAAACAAATCGAGCGAGATGGAGCCCAGGATGATTTTGTGCTCCCATACGTAATGAAATCCGGCGAGGATGGTCTGGAGGGAGGCGGCGCGCTTTTCCATGCGGCCGGTGCGGATGTGCATCATTGCCACGGCGGTCGTGGCCGCCAGATACATGATCGCGGAGCAGGCATAGACGGTCTGCGCCTTTCCGCTGAAGCCGTAGATGAGGCCGCCGATGGAAGGTCCGAGGATGGTCGCGGTTTGGAAGAGCGCCGAATTCCAGGCCACCGCATTCTCGAAATGCTCCGCCGGCACAATCTGCGGCATGATGGATTGGCCCGCCGGGCCGCTGAAGGCCCGCACTATTCCCAGCAGGACCAGCACCACGTAGATGGGGCCGACGGTCGCCTGCCCAGTCCGCGCATGCAGCAGGAAGAGCAGCGAGCAGATGGAATACGAGGCATTGCAGAGGAGCAGGATGCCGCGCCGGTCAAAGCGGTCGGCGGCGTGTCCGGCGATCAGGAACAGCGCGACCCCGGGCAGGAACTGCGCCAGACCCACATATCCCAGATCAATGGCGCGATGCGTAATGGCATAAACCTGCCATCCCAACGCCACCGACTGCATCTCGAACGCGATGATGGAAAACAGCCGCGCCAGTTGCAGCAAGCGGAAATCGCGGTATTGAAAAGCAATCCGGGGGGAAGTCCCTACTTCAGGAGAATCGGCCATTGGCTATTTGGATGCGGTCCTCTGCTTCGATATGCTGTTGAGGCCGCGCGATCGGCGGCCTCTCTGTTAATGGACTGGCTGCGGCGTGGCTTGCTGCTGGCTCGGCGCGGGCGCTCCCGGACGCACCCCGGAAAAATCCACATGCGGGGCCTGGCGCGCTCCCTCCGAAGCGGTGAAATATGCGTCATTGCGATGAAAGCCGGCGATGCTGGCCCAGATGCTGTTGGGAAAAAGCGAGATGAACGTGTTGTAGTCCTGGAGCGTGTCGTTATATCGCTTGCGCTCCACGGAGATGCGGTTCTCCGTCCCCGCAAGTTCATCCTGAAGGCGGAGGAAGTTTTCATTGGAGCGCAACTGCGGATAATTCTCCACCACCAGCAGCAATCGTCCGATGGCATTATCGAGTTGGCGATTGGCGGCGATCTTGTCCGATGGCGACGCAGCCGAGAGCAGCGTGGAGCGCGCCCTGGCAATGTCTCCAAATACGGTCTGCTCCTGCTGGGCAAAGCCTTTTACGGTTTCGACCAGGTTGGGAATGAGGTCGGCGCGGCGCTGCAGAACAACATCCACCTGCGACCATGCCGACTTCACCGCTTCATTCTTCGTCGCCATCTGGTTGCGCGCGCCTACATAACTGCCAAAAACAGCAACCCCGATGATTGCCAGCACTATGACCGCTATGACAAGCCCTTTCATGATCTCTCCTTCATCCATTCTATGTTGCTGTCTTGATTGGAAGCTAGATTTCGTCCACCACCCGGACCACCTGCTCCAGCGCCAGCAGGTATGGGGGGAAGGCCGATTGTACATCCAGGGCATCCTGCTTTTGTTTTCCTTCGCGGATGTCCAGCAACTCCGAAAATATTCCGGCATTCAGGCCGGTGCGCTGGGCCAGCCGCGCGACGATCTCCCGTCTGCTCCTCGCCGGCTTCTCTCCCAGGGCGATGAGCGCATGTTTGAACAGCGTGATGAAGCTGGAGACGGAGTCGAGCATCAGGGCCAGCACCCGTTTGCGATCGCCGGCTGCCACCAGATAGTGCTGCCGCAACAGCAGCAGCTTGGTACGCAATTCATGTTCGAGCTGCACGCGATGCAGGCCAAGCGGGACCTGCAAGCCGGCAAAGACGTCCTCTCCGTGGAGCACGCGGTGGTGGTGCTGGATATCGAGGAACTCAATGGCAAACACATCCGCGGAACGTTTTAATTCTTCCTGCGTGAAGATCAAAGGGGCGGGATGATTCTTTCCTATCCACCAGCTTACCGCCGGAAAGAACGCCTGCAGGGCTGGCGCGGAGAGATCACGGAGAACGCATAACAGGTTCACATCGGAGAACTCCCGATGAAATTCGCCGGAGGCCGCCGAGCCGTATAAGATCACGCTTTCCAGGTTTTCACCCGCCGCAGCCTTCAATCGCCCCACAAATTCATTCAATTGTTCTTCCATCTGGATGTCTCCTCGTCACCAACCGCCGCTGGCCCCGCCACCACCGGAGCTGCCGCCGCCGCCGCCGCCAAAGCCGCCACCGCCGCCGAAGCCACCACCACCGCCCCAGCCACCGCCTCCGAGGCCTCCGCCAAAGCCTCCGAAGCCCCCAAACCCGCCATAATAAGAGCGCCGTCCGATGCCTGACGTGGGGCCTCCTCCACGAAAAATCCTGAAGATGAGGCGAATGAAACCAATAAACAGAAGGATGAGGATGAAGCCTAAAAACGGCGGGATCGAGACTGTCCGGTGCTCAGCGGGCGGAGGACCTGGGGTCGCGGTTTCCAGGCTTATGTTGGCGTCGGTGGCAATCGTCTCCGCCACTCTATCCGTCATGAGGCGAAGCGCGGGCCCATACTGTCCCTGGCGCAATAGCGGGACCGCCTCGCGGCCAAAGCCACCGACCTTTCCATCGGGCAGGATGGGCTCAAGGCCATAACCTACTTCGGTGCGATAGCGATGTTCGTCCACCGCCATCAGGATCAATACGCCCCGGTTGCTCGCCTTGCTTCCGATGCCCCATTGATGAAAAAGATCTGCGGCATAGCTCTCGATGTCCGAGCCCTCGAGAGAATGCACCGTGACCACTGCAATTTGCGCCTTCGTCTTCTGGTCTACTTCCGCACAGAGTTTTTCCAGGTAAGCGGCAGAATCGGCATCGAGAACATGCGCAAAATCGTTTACATAGCCGCTGGCATGGAGCTGCTTCACCGGCTCGGCGCGCGCCAGGCACAGCAGCGCCAGGAACACCACAAAGGCGCGCAAAATCTTGCCGCGATGCGTGAGGACCATCATCAAGGATTGTAAATGCACAATGCCGCCGGTGCGCGATGAAGACGTTTATTGGACCTGCACGTCGGTAAAGCCAAGCCCTTGCAGCAGGCCATTGACGGTGCCGCGCGCGTTGGCGGCGGCGGTATCCAGAATGCCGTCCGCCCGGGCCGCCTCCTGGAGTTCGCGTTCCGCTTCGGCCCGCACCTCCGATTCCAGATTTGGGTCCGCCTGCACCAGCAGTCCGGTTTCACGCGAGTAGACCCGGGTCTTCTCATTGTCGATGCGTGTAAGAAATATCTCAGGGGCAGGCAATGCAATGCGGACCCTGTTGCCTTTCACCTGTACATCGTCCGGCTTCAGCTTGCCCAGGTCCACGCCCGCGATTACCTCTCCATGGACGACGAGCAGCAACCGGTCGCCGGTAAGCAGGTCGGGAAGAATGTGTCCCGGCCGCTCTCCGGTGACGATTTTTTCAGCGGTGAACTTCACGGACTCCAGACGTTGCAGCCTCTGGATGCGTTGCACCACCGTGGACTGGTCCATGCCCATCCGCATTACGCTGAAGGTCTGCCGGAACCAGCTCCCGATTCGCGCGGGACCGGCATGAGAGAGCAGCCACAGCGCCAGCAGCGCAAAGACAAATCCAGCCAGAAAGGTCCGAAACCTCGCTGGCCGGAGGGGCGTTTGCAGGTTATCGCGCGGCAGAATGGACATCAGCTCATCCTACCTCATCCCAAATATCCGCGGCCAAGTACGGCCTTCCGGCTGCGCTACTGCTCGCGCTCGATGGGAGCATGATGGGGCAGTCGCGCCGGCATTTCCGAAACGTTCCACGCCCACGCCGCCACAATCGCCGCGCCTTCATTCACGGTGTCGGCAACGACCTTGTCAAAGGTATCGGTCTGGCTGTGATGAGCGTTGCGGTATCCGGCCACGCGCGGCAAGGTAAAGAATGCGGGAACTCCCTTGCGCAGAAACGGCACATGATCGGAAGAGCCGTAGTAGCGCGTGTCCATGGCATTCATGGTAAAGACCTCCCGCAATGGGGTGTAAATCTCGAACGCCAGCGGTGCAACATTCCACTGCCGGTCGCCCTCCATGGTGATGCTGAAGATCTTTCCCGTGCCCAAATCGTTGATGAGGACCGCGTCTATCTTGTCGAGTTCCGAGGCATGATTGCTTATGAAAAGGTCGGCCCCCACCCCACCCTGTTCTTCTCCGGTAAAAAGAATAAAAGTGATGGTGCGCTTGGGCTTCCACCCAAGGGCCTTCAATGTACGCGCGGCTTCGAGCACCGACATGGCGCCGGTGCCATTGTCCACCGCTCCCTGTCCGAGGTCCCATGAATCGAGATGCCCGCCGACAACC